>JBBSUA010000149.1:0-5428 GCA_038235315.1 Pseudomonadales bacterium
GTATACGCCTGAAGATAGCGAAGCCTTGATGGGCTATAAAGAAAAAATAGACGGTCACATGTTAGAAGAAGGCATCAACGAAGCGGGCGCGATGAGTGCGTGGATTGCATTAGCCACTAGCTACTCTGTTAACGCCTTGCCAATGATTCCATTGTACATCTATTACTCGATGTTCGGTTTTCAGCGTGTTGGTGACTTAGCATGGGCTGCGGGTGACTGTCAGGCACAAGGCTTTTTGTTAGGGGCGACAGCAGGTCGTACTACTCTGAACGGTGAAGGTCTACAGCATCAGGATGGTCATTCACAAATTCTATTTGGGGTTGTGCCTAACTGTGTCACTTATGATCCTTGCTTCGGTTATGAGTTAGCAGTGATTATGCATGATGGTCTGCGCCGGATGTATGGCGAAGGCGAGCGTGTCTATTATTACTTGACCGTTATGAATGAGAACTATGACCAACCTGCTATGCCAGAGGGTGTAGAAGAGGGTATCAAGCGTGGTATGTATTTGCTTGAAGACAATGGCTCTGCGCAAGTACAGCTATTGGGTTCAGGTGTCATCTTACGCGAAGTTCAAAAAGCGGCGCGTATCTTAAAAGACGAATTCAATATCAGCTCCAATGTTTGGAGTGTCACTAGCTTTAATGAGTTGACTCGTGATGGTATGGCTTGTGATGACTACAATCGTCTACATCCCATGGATGATGAAGTCGTGCCATGGATTACCGAACAGCTCGCGCCACACGAAGGTATCGTCGTTGCAGCAACAGACTATATGCGCAACTACTCAGAGCAGATCCGTGCATGGTTACCTGATAACCGTCCTTATACCACGCTTGGTACTGATGGCTATGGTCGCTCTGACACTCGTGAAAATCTACGTAGCTTCTTTAATGTCGATGCGGCGCATATCGTGGTTGCCACGCTTAAACGCTTAGCGGATGAGGGCGAAGTAGAAATGCGTCTGGTTAAGGACGCTATTTCAAGCTTCGGTATTGATGCCGATCAACCGCCAGCTTGGCAGCAGCAACCTTATTATGATCATTTCCCAGATGCACCAGCACCCGCACCTGATAATGTGAATCCGAATCCTGTACCTGAGTTTGTCGCTGAAGACGATGATGAAATCAGTAGTGAAGGTCGCGCTGAAGATCAAGCCGATGCTACCTTACTCAATGATGATGACGTCGCAGAATAAAACCTACAGACAAGGCAAACGTAAGATAAGGAGAGTTAGAATGGAAATTAAAGCCCCCGATTTGGGTGTTGATAGTGCTGAAGTCAGCGAAATTATGGTACAAGTCGGCGATGTCATTGCTATAGACGATAACATTGTCTTATTAGAATCTGACAAAGCCTCGGTTGAAGTGCCAAGCTCAGCTGCTGGTAAAATAACCAAAATTAATATCGCTATTGGTGATCAAGTCAGCGAAGGTATGGTACTTATTGAGGTTGAGAGCGCTAGTAATGATGACGCCGCTACTAATGAAAGTACACAAAGTGCTAGTGATGATAGCAAAAAAGCATCTGAATCTGATAGCGAAGCCAATAAGCAAACAGACAACAAGCCCAATGATAATGCTGCTAGTGAGCCAAGCTCACCTAAACCTGCTACCAAAGCAGGGACGGCGACAACTCATGCGCTTCCAGATTTAGGCGTCGATGAAGCACAAGTTGCTGAAATCATGGTCAGCGTGGGTGACATTGTCAGTGCAGATCAGTCGATACTATTGATTGAGTCTGATAAAGCCTCGGTTGAAGTACCAGCGCCAGAAGCGGGTAAGATTGAAAAAATCTTAATCCAAGTGGGTGATATGGTCACTAATGGTCAAGACTTCATTGTTATAATCGGTGATAGTGTCGCTGCATCTAGTAGCAGTGCTGAAGCCTCTGAGTCTAATTCATCAGCCGCTCAAGACAGATCAGATAAATCATCATCAGTTAAGCCCGCCCAAACGACAGGTGAGCCAAAGCAAGAAGCGGTAAAATCTACCGCGACTGCTGAGACTACTACAAGCAAATCTGTTGCTACAGCGAGTAATAAACTGACGGAAGCTCAGGTTAATGAAAAATTAGCTGAAGTATACGCTGGTCCTGCTGTACGCAAACTTGCTCGCCAGCTCGGTGTTGATATTACGCAAGTGACTGGTTCTGCGTTAAATGATCGCATCTTAAAAGAAGATTTATTCGCGCACGTCAAAAACAAAATGAACACTCAGCAAGCAGCGCCAGCTATCAATAGCAACGCCGTACGTTCAAGCTTACCAGCTTTGCCTGACATGAGTAATACTGAAATTTGGGGCGAAACCGAGACTCAAGACTTGACCCGTCTACAAAAAGTTTCCATACCGCAGCTGAATTACAATACCTATCTGCCACAAGTAACACAGTTTGATTTATCAGATATTACTGAAACTGAAAAACTACGTGGTGAGCTCAAAGGTGGTATGAAAGCGCAGGGTATTGGTCTGACTATTTTGGCATTTATTGTCAAAGCAACCGCTTATGCCTTGACTCAGCATCCACGCTTCAATAGTCATCTGAGCGACGATAATACGCAGGTTATCCTACGTAAAAGCGTCAATATGGGTATTGCAGTCGCAACGGATGATGGTCTTATCGTACCGGTCATTAAAAATGCACATAATAAAGGTATTAAGCAGATTGCCATTGAGATTGGTGAGTTGGCTATAAAAGCTCGTGACAAAAAGCTAAGCACTAAAGATTTACAAGGTGCTAGCTTTACCATTTCGAGCCAAGGTATCTTAGGGGGAACAGCCTTTACACCTTTAGTAAACTGGCCACAAGTCGGTATACTAGGTGCCTCAGAAGCGACTATGCAACCACATTGGAATGCAACTAAACAGACCTTTGAGCCGCGTTTAATGCTGCCGTTGTCATTATCTTATGATCATCGTGTCATTAACGGTGCTGATGCCGCTGTGTTTACCCGTTATGTTGCAAGTTTACTTGCGGATCCGCGTCGCATTTTGCTATAAATACTTTGCTACAACTACCTTGATATAATGTATTTGATACAGCAGTGGTAATTGATAAAGAGAGACTGTCCTAGGATGGTCTTTTTTTTATGCTATTCGATAAATAGAGTTAAGGTGCTGATTAATTATTTATGATTAAACATATTTGAAATTGTGAGTATATGTTATATCCTTTATGGGTACTTAAAAATACGGTCTATATAAAGCTAACAGCATCAAAAAATTGGCGGTCAAAAGATGACAGGATACTGCAGTAATTCCCCATTACGTTGTAATAATGCACATAATATGATTATATTAAGTGAATCTAACAACTGCTGCTCAGAATGCGGGCTGTCTCTTATACCTGCTACTAACTTAAATAGCAGATTATATACTGAGCAGAATTTTTTAAGTGTTGGACTATTTTTGATAGCATTGTTGTTACTGTTATTGGTTTATATTTACTATGCAAGTGGTCTATAAGATTTTTTATTGAATGCCACAACACAACTGATATGTGGTACAGAAGTATTATTTTTTTAATTGATCTAGAAAAATATCGGTGTTAAACCGCATAGGGAAGGCATGTTGTTCCATTCTATAAGGCGCTTACGACATTTTGTCTATAATATTTTACAAAATGACGACCATGACACTTTGTTCAGTCGTTGTGTTGATTATTTTCTCATACTTCTAATTATGACTAACGTTGCAGCAGTTATTGCTGAATCTGTTGATCAGTGGTACTACCCCTATCAAGATTACTTCGCGACATTTGAAAACTTTTCTATCGTCATATTTTCTATTGAATATTTGCTGAGGCTATGGAGTGTGGCTGATGCTAAGCCTGATCACACAACGTGGATTCAGCGCTGGCGATGGTTAAAAAGCCCCTCAGCGTTAATTGATTTGATCGCTATTGCTCCAGCATTCTTAAACTTCTTTGTCAGTATTGATTTGCGTTTTCTACGGATACTACGACTGTTTAGAATCTTGAAACTGACTCGCTACTTTGCATCAATGCGCATCTTGTTAGTCGTTATTAGTAAAGAGAGAGGCTCGTTTCAAGCGGTTATTTTTATTTTAATTATTATGATTGTAACGGCGTCTAGTGGCATTTATTTGGTTGAGAATCACGCACAGCCTGAGGTGTTCGAATCCATACCTAAAGCGATGTGGTGGGCAGTGGTGACATTGACGACAGTTGGTTATGGTGACGTCATTCCTATCACGACAGCAGGCAAGATATTAGGTGCCATTATTACGATATTAGGGGTAGGTTTAGCAGCGCTGCCTGCTGGTATTTTAGCGACAGGCTTAGCCAATGAACTGGCTCAGCGCCGTGATGAGATTGAGCAGCAGTTCCGTGAGTTCTTAGTCGATGGCGATTTTGATTTGGTACAAAATCAGACGATGGTAGAAAAAATTCGTCGAGAGCTAGGACTTGATAAAGAGCAGGCACAAGATATCGTGCTACAGGTACTGCGTGAACAGGCACTTGATCAGCGCGAAAAAGAAGTACGAAAAAAGAATTTTTGTCCGCATTGTGGTGAATCACTAGAGTAGCGGTATTGGTCTTAGAGTAAATTAAGTGCAGTCAATGAAAAGTAATATCGATATATCGCATACTACTGATATAAATTTTTCTTGCTTGCTGTGCCTACGCAGACAGAGGCTGCAAAAAATTTATATCAGCAGCACTGTAGGGTTTTTAAGATACTTTGGTAATCCCCCCACTAAATAAGAACACTTTAAAATAGAGATTAACTGCTAAACTACCAGCAGGAGAGACTCATGAAAAAGACCCGCTTTAGCGACAACCAAATCGTCAACATACTCAAACAAGCCGAGCAAGGTGTACCTATCACTGAGCTGTGCCGTGATCACAATATTGGACAAAGCACCTTTTATAACTGGCGGTCTAAATATGGCGGTATGGACGCCTCTTTAATCTCACGTCTCAAAGAGCTTGAGATTGAGAATGCTCGATTAAAAAAGATGTATGCTGATGAATGTCTTAAATCCGACATCCTACAGGACGCCATGACAAAAAAGTGGTAGCGCCGCTTGGGCGCAAAGAGATAGCTTGTCACTATATTGAAGCGCGTGGTATCAGTATTCGCCGTGCGTGCTGTATCTTTAATATCAGCGTGACTTGTTACTACCATAAGTCGGTGGCCTCTGATGAGAATAAGCAGATAGCGGATCTTCTGATAGAGCTGACTACCCAGAATAAGAATTGGGGCTTTGGATTGTGCTTTTTAAGCCTGCGCAATGTACTGGGGTTACCGTATAACCATAAGCGTGTGTATCGCATCTACTGTGAGCTTGAATTGAATCTTAGAATCAAACCCAAGCGTCGTATCAAGCGTGCCAAACCCATGCCATTGGCGGTACCTGATAAGATAAACCAAAGCTGGAGCATGGACTTTATGCATGATGCCCTA
>JBBSUA010000150.1:0-5403 GCA_038235315.1 Pseudomonadales bacterium
ATATCAGCAGTATGTGATGTATCGACATTACTTTTCATTGGCGATAGGTATAAAAAATTAGACATAAAAAATAGCGCAAAGGTATCAACCTTGACGCTATACAATATATTTAATAGTGCTGCAAATAGAGCAGTACTACTAATTTAAAAATTTACGAGTCAAACATAGCACTGATAGATTCTTCGTTATTAATACGACGTAGGCTTTCAGCGAGCATTGGCGCGATAGATATTTGGCGAATTTTGCTACAGGCTTTTGCCTCAGCAGATAATGGAATCGTGTCAGTCACGACAATCTCATCTAAAGCTGACTCGCCGATGTTTTTGAGCGCATTACCGGATAATACCGGATGAGTAATATAGGCGAGTACACGACGAGCACCGTTATCTTTCAGTGCTTGCGCGGCTTTGCATAAAGTACCAGCAGTATCGACCATATCATCAACAATCACGCAATCACGGTCACGAACATCACCAATGATATTCATCACTTGTGACTCATTGGCACGTGCACGACGCTTATCAATGATAGCTAGATCGGTATCACCCAATTGCTTGGCCATGGCACGAGCACGGACAACACCACCGACATCAGGTGATACGACCATGATGTTATCGTAATCTTGTTTTAGTAAGTCATTAAGTAGGACAGGGGTTGCGTATATATTATCAACTGGGATATCAAAGAAGCCTTGAATCTGATCTGAGTGTAAGTCGACGGTCATCACTCGATCGATACTGACAATGTTGAGCATGTCAGCGACGACTTTAGCAGAGATAGGCACACGAGCAGAACGTGGACGACGATCTTGACGGGCATAACCAAAGTATGGCATTACCGCAGTGATACGCCCAGCACTTGAGCGGCGCAATGCATCAG
Organism: Pseudomonadales bacterium; assembly: GCA_038235315.1. Taxonomy (GTDB): domain Bacteria; phylum Pseudomonadota; class Gammaproteobacteria; order Pseudomonadales; family Moraxellaceae; genus Psychrobacter. The sequence continues at coordinate 880 of JBBSUA010000150.1, forward strand.
CCATCATCATGATTTCCATCAAGTTATCATTGGTGGGAGCACAAGTGGGCTGCATGATAAACACATCTTTACCGCGCACGTGTTCTTTGATTTCCACTGCAATTTCACCATCGGAAAAACGCGTGATATCAGCTTTACCAAGAGGAATATGGAGGTGGTCGGCTACGGTTTTCGCTAATTCAGGGTGGGCAGTACCCGTAAAAATTGCCAAATAAGGCATGACTGAAGTCCTATTGATTGACTTAAGCAGCGACCGCTAAGCAGTGTCAAACTGCTCAAATTAAGAAAAGAGTAGTGAATTACCGTAGAAAATGGTAGGGGTAGCTGGACTCGAACCAACGGTGTCAGGATCAAAACCTGATGCCTTACCAACTTGGCTATACCCCTGTAATATACAGGCTATGCAAACGTCAATGATTGATAAAATCATCAATATCACGCTGTTACCTAATTTTGTTATTTTATGAACGCTCAGAGCGTCTAATCAATAACATTCCCTAGCGGTGTTCGTTGCGAACTATACCGAAAATAGGAGGGTGTTGTCAATTGCTATAAGATAAGTGGTCTATCGTTTGTCAGTAGATACTTATCAATAGTAGGAATTGGACAGTCTAAACTAAACAATATGGTAGGGGTAGCTGGACTCGAACCAACGGTGTCAGGATCAAAACCTGATGCCTTACCAACTTGGCTATACCCCTATATTGGCGACCTATTATAAATAAATATTTCGATATTGCAAGGTGTTTACACCTTTTTCGAGTCTTTTATTTAAAATCAATCAATGCAGACGCTATTCTAACAAACTAACTACTCTAATCCTACCAGCGTTCGTCATTTAAACGTAATCTTCATAGTAGTAGACTCATTTGCATCAAAATCTAAACACGCAAATTGCTCACCAAATAAGCTGGACAAGGCGCATCAGCAATCCATCCATCTATTACTGTGGTCTTATGAACGATACTATCGTCCACTGGTAGAAACACAGCGCTACCAGAGCCTGTCATTCGTGCTGACCCTAATGCTTGTGATTCTAGATCATGCAGATAGCTCAGTGCTTCAGTAACAGCAGGAGCAAGACTGACGACGACTGGGGTAAAAACATTACGGTAAGGCGCAATCAAGGTTTGGGTATAGTGTGTCGACTGCGTGCTGATAGTTGTCGGTGTGAGTTTGTCATTATCACGCTGCAAGCTCGAATGCGCAAACAGCTCAGCGGTATTAACATGAGCGTTAGGTGTCAAGAGTAGATAGTGCTGATCAGGTAAGTCAATAGGCGTCAGCTGTTCACCAATGCCCATCGCGATCGCATCTTGACCATATATAAATACGGGCACATCCGCACCTAGTTTCGTTCCGATAGTACGTAACTGCTCATTGGTGAAAGCCAGTTGCCAAAGCTCATTTAACATGAGTAATGTGGTGGCAGCATTTGAGGAGCCACCACCCAATCCTGCACCCATCGGCAATTGTTTATCTAAGATAATATTAACTTTTAATAATTGCTCAGGTAGTTTTTGTAATAGCAGTGCCTTTGCTAACAACGCCTGTGCTGCCTTAATAACCAAATTATCTGCTAGATTATCGGTAATGCTACCAGCACCATCAAGGGTAATCAGTTCTGCGCAGAGTTTAATAGCTTTTTGCTCAATATCAACGTTTACATTTGATGCTGTAACGACATTGACCACTCCTAATGGCAAGAAATGCAAGTAGTCGCCCCAATCTAGCAAGCGAAATACGGTTTGCAAATCATGGTAACCATCTGCTCGTCTGCCAGTAATGTGCAAAAATAAATTAATCTTTGCAGGAGACAAGCGAGTGATAACGTTGCCTAAAGTAGCAGTCATATTATTGTGACTCATAAGCCTTTGTATGTCATCCGCGATAATGGTAAATGGCAGGATTTAGAAGCAGTTGGTATATATGTCGGTATATATAACGTTAGCTGCCTTGATGATTAATAGTCATGACGACTTTTTGACCAGTAGGCTGTAGCGCGCTGATTTTGTTAGGAAGCTTATCATTGCCTTTATAGGTAAAGCTTGCTGTCCAGTCACCATTCACTGAGCTGATCAGTCGACCTTGAGCATCAAGTTGCGGCTTGCTATCTGAAGGTGCTGAGCGCCCAGAAATCCAATAAGGCATTTGCGATATAGGGGCTTGCCAACCCGTTGCTTTTTGTAGCAGCGTTTCAGGATCATCCGCAGTAAGGGTTCCCGTCTTTTCACTGACCAAAGTTGCCGTTTTTCCATTATATTCGATATTGGTTTTGCCAATACCCAATGCACCAATCAGCTCAATAGCAAAGCGATCCTCTTCTTGACCCCATGCATAGAACGCGCTACCGCCTTGACTGCCTGAGTTCTCGGCACTATTAGGCATGGTCACGCCAATTTTGCCAGTTATATTAAAATTATTAAGCTTTTGTGCTTGCATCGTTGGTATAGGTTTGTTTGACGCCGTCGTGTTTTGTAAGGACTGACAGCCAGATGTGATTAACACTGCGGCAGTGAGTGCCCCTAAGGTAGTGAGCTTAGCTGATTTATAGTGACTTACTTTATAGTGACTTACTTTTGATAAAATTGACATGGTTGTTCCCCAAAATCCACAAATGTTAAAGTATTTAAAAAAGTAAAAAATAGCTTAAGCTATTTTTGTTACTCAGTTATGAGCTGTTGTTAGTTATTTATACAAATGTGTCAGCGCTAGAGTGTAGAGATCGCTACAAGTGATCACTAATAAAGTTGTATTCGGTCATTGACGTTGTGTTGACCGAACGAAAAACGTTGTTGTAAATCAGCTAATAACCCCTCAACTTTATCGTTATCTCCTATTCCTTGATAAGCGCGTAGCAGCAATGTGCCTGTCCGCAGCGTAGGAAGGACATCATAAGGAGTTTGTAGGTAGCTGATAACTTGCGCGTAGTTCTCAGTTGCTAAAGCATTGCTTGCCAACACATTAAGCGCTTGCAGATGCAGATCATTGTCATAGCGTGGGTTGTCATAGCGAATCTGAATGATGGCTTTTGCCAGCTCTAAGCCTTGGTCAGAGTTACGCTCATTGGAGAGGAGTAATTGTGCGTAACTGAGTTTATAAGATAAATTGTTAGGTGCTAATGCTTGCAAGTGATTCAGTAAAGTACGCTTAATCACGTAGTCTTTGATATCGTCAAGCAGTTGTACGCGCGCAAATAAGATCGTTTCGCTATCAGGATACTTGCGGCTAGCGCGAGTGAGTAATTGTAGTGCATCATCGTTCTCGCCCTGTTGCCATAGAATGTCTGCTTGTATCACATAGCTTTCGGGCGCAAAAACTTCAAACTGCTGACGTAACGTATTCAAAGTTGCTATTGCTGCATTAACGTTACCATCCATTAATTCGAACTCGACAACCTTTTTGCGCGCCGCCAACACCAAGTCTTCTTGCATCACGCCGTTTAGATAATATTTAGCCTGCTCAAAGCGTTGTTGACGTTCCGCACTAACGCCTAAGTAATAGTAGGCTTGATCAAGGTAGGCGGGGATTTTTACTAGCGTATTAAGTAATTGCTCCGCACTACGATATTCTTCAATGTCTAGGCTAACCAGTGCTGCTAATAATGTAATCTCATTATCATCACTAAAACGCTTGTGTGCCTCTAGGAGCAGCTTCCACGCCTCTTGGCTCTGCTTTAGGTCAAGCAAATAACGAATTTCATATAGATATAAATTTTTGCTACTAGGATTGCGCAAACGTGCTTGAGTAACGTAGTTAACGACTGTTTTGGCAGACTGTGTTTTACGCAAAATATCTGCCTTTAGAGTGATAAAAGGCACATAGTCAGGCTGACGTAACAAAGCACGGTTGATATGTATGAGTGCAGATTTTGGCTCATTAAACTGATAGAGCAAGCCTGCCTTTAATACTGATAAAGACGCATTTTGCTCGCTATCAATAGGTTCCAACGCAGCAAGCAGTTCGCGCTGATCGCTATCTGTATTGGGATAGATGCCGACTAATATTTCGCTTAAATCAGTGCGTGGATCATAGCGTAAGATACGGTTCAACGTTTCGCCTGCCAAAGCATAATCATGAGCTTTGAGCGCCAAATGTGCCACATAAAACCATGCAGGGACATGGTCAGGATTTTGATCTTGCCATTGTTTAGCGAATTGTAATGAGTCACTGACGTTATCATGGCGCAGTGATAAGCTAAGCGCACGTTCAAATACGGCAGTAGCATCTTCTTTAAAAGACTGCTGCTTATAGAGTGTTAGCGCGCGATTAATGTTACCGCGATCAGCTGAAAACTCAGCATCTAATAGCGCATATAGGCTAGGCTCAGCGAGCTGCGGTGGCGACACAGTCAGTGATGACAAGCTATTGATATCGGTTACGCTATTGGTTGTTTTAATTTTGTTCGGATTTTTGTCACTATTTTGATTGGCGATACCGCTATCATTACTATTATCATCGGTTTTATCAGCAGCGCTAACACTAGGTAGTAGAGCATTCAGTATGGGGCTAAATAAGTGTGCG
>JBBSUA010000151.1:0-5348 GCA_038235315.1 Pseudomonadales bacterium
AGTAGTGAATCACGCAAAAACCGTGCCTTTTATGAGCATCTCATCGATTCACTCAGCTATGTCAGATTGTTATCGGCTGAGCAGATGCAGCCAATGGGGCTGAGTTTACAAGCGGATAAGCAAGGTCAAGTGCAACCCGTCATAGTCACGCTATCTAACCCTTATATCAGTTATCAAACGCCAGCAGCGACTTCAACCAGTGCCGATAGCATACCTAAAAACGCTATGGAGCTTTCTGCGGACTTGTCAGGGTTGTCGACAGGAGATAATGCCAAACAGCCAACACCGAGCTGGGAGCTTGAGCCAGAGGTGACGTTACCTGAATTACCGTATGGCGTGAGTTTAAGCATTCAAAACCTAGACGCTAGTAATGTGGGTAGTCCTAACGGTGTGGTTGAGTCGCGGGTATTGCAGCCTTGGTTTACAACCCAAACCGTACCGCAAGTATTATGGTTTGGTACGGGACAGGCGACACCCGTGACGATAGAGGTACGTCATGATTCACGCTTGGTAGGTGAGGTCATTACGATCATGCCTGACGGCAGTATGATGATAGGGCAAGGGTCATAAATCATGTCTATATCTATTAAGACTAATAGCAACAGAAGCCCGCGCTCGTTAATAGCCAAGCATGAAGCTGGATTTACCTTGATTGAAGTGATGGTGGCGCTAGCAATTTTGGCGGTGGTTGCTGTCGCGGCTAGTCGTGCTAGCAGTGCCTATCTCAGTTCAGTCGATGTGCTACGAACACGAACGCTTGCGCACTTTGTCGCGCAAAATGCAGCTGCCGACTTGCGTATGCAAGAGACATGGCTGACAGCAAATAGCACACAATCGATTAATGCACAGGGTCGTGATTGGCAAGTGGTCATGACGATTGCCGATACGCTAACGCCTGCCTTAAAGGATGTCAATATCAGTGTCTCGCCTATCATTGATGGACAAACGGGAAAGGTAGTGACTGATATTAATGTCATAATTAGCGATGCAAAGCAAGACATTGGTAGCCTAGATTTAGCACGTACGTCATCATCTGGAGGTCAGCCGTGAAGCAGCAGCGCGGCTTTACCTTACTTGAGCTTATGGTAGCAATGGCGATATTTGCGATGCTCGCAGTAGTAGGGTGGCAAGTATTTGATAGCGTCAATCGTGCCCGTGAGCGTGCCCAATACCATGCGGATAATTTGGCAGTATTGCAGTATGCTTATCTGCAATTGCAACAAGACATGGGTCAAGTTATTGCTTATCAAGCGCCATCTGCTCAAGACCCAAGTACCAACAATACTGCCAATACTTCAACCACTACGAATGATGCAACGATAGCAACCGCAGTGCCCTTTATGAATTTGAATAGCGAGCATATAAATTTTGTGCGTTTTGCCGACCCAGACCCACGTTATCAGAGTAGCCCAAGCGTTCAACATATCGAGTATATTTTTGTGGATCAACAGCTCATTCGACGGCAATATATGAGTGTCCAAGGCGGGCGTGATAGCGTCAGCTTAGATAGCGTATTATTAGAAGGCGTGACAGCACCTAGCTGGCAAGCCCACCTACCTGAAGTAAGCTCGAAGTTTCCCAACACAGAAAATAGTGATAATCAGACAACATTACAAGCCAATAATACTGCCACAGGTAAAGCTGAAACTAAACTGCTACCTAAGGGTGTCGGCGTGAGTTTCACTTATCAAGACATGCCTATTACTTGGCAATGGGCATTGATACCGCAGCCTGCACCACATAAGAGTAACACTCCAACTAATAGTGCTGATAACGCAAATGGCAATTCAAACAACAATGGTAATAATACTGGCGATACCAATAACGAAAATAACAATAACGAAAATAATAATAGCTCAGGTAATAACAATACGCCTGCAAATACACCGATCGGTCAATAACAGGAGCCGCTTATGTTGACGACCGCCAACTCCCAACGTGGTGTCGCGCTATTGACCGTTTTACTATTGGTCGTCAGTATTACTGTGGTTGCAGGCGCTATGCTCGCCAGTCAAAAGATAGCCATTCGTCGCAGTGGGCTATTATTCAATCAAGATCAGCTGCTACAAGATATTAATGCAGGGCAGCAGCTTGCTATCACGGTGATTCGCGCGGATAACAAATTAAATAAGACTGACAGTGCACAAGATATCTGGGCGCGACCCTTACCGCCATATGCTTTAGGCACTCATACGATTACGGCTGAGCTGCGTGATGAAGGCAGTCGATTTAATATTAACAATCTTTATAATAATGGTGCTGTCGATGTTACAGCGCTGGCCGTATTTCAAAGGCTACTGACGCAACTCAATCTAGATCCTGAGATCGCGATTGCGGTTGTAGATTGGCAAGATACAGATAGCGATGTTTACAATGATGGTGGTAATGAGAGCACGGTGTATAGTCAACAAAACAGTATTAATATCGATCAATCTCTACCGAATCAATCTTTCACAACTATCGAGCAACTACAAGACGTGCGTGGTGTCAGTGCTGAAGTTTTTGCAACGCTACAGCCATTTATTACCGCTGTGCCTTATCAGCTACCAATCAATATCAACACTGCCAGTCCTACATTACTTGCCGCATTGATAGAAGGTGGTAGTGCCGCACAGATGACAAGTTTGGTAGAATTACGTGAGCAAAACGTACTGGAGGCTGTGGATGATTTGTGGCAATTGCCGTCGCTTAGTGTTGTCAGTGCCGAACAACGCAAAGCTTTGACGCCATTATTAGCCGTCGATAGCCAAGCTTTTAGAGCGCTTATTACGGCTACGGATGGTAGCGCTATTGGTGAAGCCAAACAGCGATTTGCCACTGTACTGATTAGTAATACTCGTGCTGATAATGAGAGCGCAACGAATAACGCGGCTAATCCAAATAGTAACAATGCCAATATCAATGCTAATAATAGTCCTAATGCTAACGACAATACTAATAATAATCCCAATGCTACGGATAATAGTCAAAGCGACAAAGAGGTCAAGGTAATCAGTCAACGATTATGGGCATTTCGACCCAGTTTTTAAGGTTTTACAGGCGGTATATCAACCTGTATTTGATTCCCTATCAATCACTTAATCGTGTCTCTTCGCTAGACTTCCAATTATAGGCGCCATAAAACAGCATTTGTGCTTGGCGTGTACAGTTGTGCAGCATCAGCTGTTTTTTGGCTTCAATCTCAGATAAGTCAATTTCGTCATCATGATCCTCAGAGTAAGTCAGCTCTAGCCAATCAATAACCCAAGAGAAGAACATATTGACTCCAGCTTCGGACAGCAGCCGTAGATCATAAGCATTGATGTGAGCAAACGCGGGCTGCAATGCCAAATCCTCTCCCAAAATCTGCCCATGCATTTTTATCAAGTCACTAATAGCACGGCGCACTGACTCTGAGCCACTGAAGCGTTCACTGACCAAAAATTGCCAATAACGCGGCTGCGCGCTGACTGTCTGCATAAACAGCTGAATGCTTTTGGCAATTTGTCGATCAAAGCTACGTTTGCGACCGATATGTAGACCTTCGCGTAGCGTCGCTAAAGTACCGCCTAGCTCTTCAACCACCAGTGCTTGACCTAGTGATTCCATATCATCAAAATGTCGATAAAAGGCGGTTGGTACGACACCCACTTCACGCGTGACTTGCCGTAAGCTAATAGAGCTAAATGCTTGCCCTGTCATACAAAGATCCAGCACTGCATTAAAAAATGCACGCCGAGTTTGAAGTTTCTTTTGTTCGCGACTGCTCATATTCATTCAAAGTTACCTAATAGACCTTTATAATACTCATTTCAGCATAAAAATACGAATAAAATACGTGTTTTTAGTAAGAAGATTGACGGTTATAGCGTTAATCTTTTAGATCATCGTCCCCCAATGACCCTTCAACTCTTGCGCTAAGCGATACGCTTCATGATCGTTCATACCAGTAATAAAATCCAAAATATTAAGGATGTTGTGATAAATATTATTCGATAATACGCGTTGGTTTTCATTCAGGTGGGGCTGTAGCAAACTCAACAAGCGCTGTTGTTCAAATGATATTGATGCTGTTTGTATTTGCGTCCAAGCCAATGGCATAAAAGCATCGAGCAGCCGATGCAGACACTGATTGGCCATTAGCTCCATGCGTACTTTACTCGGATGGTTAAAGATTTGCTCACGCGCTAATTGTTTGGCATGGGTGATACCGTTCTGTACCGAAATATCACAATGAGTAAATAAGCTACCAGTCAGTGTTCCGGTGAGCATCGTATTGCTATTAGCAACGAAAGCATCGGTCACCATATTGACCAGACGCATCATGGCACGTGCGCGTAGTGCCGCTAGACTTTGTCTGACAGACATCTGCGAGGGTAGGATAATAGCCGTAGGACGTTCGCCAATTAACTCATATAAAATAGATGCAACGTCATTATAGTTGAGCATACCAAGATGAACCCCGTCCTCTAAGTCGATCAGTGCGTAGCAAATATCATCTGCCGCCTCCAAAAGATAAGCCAATGGATGACGGGCGTAGCCATCGTGCTGCTCTGAGCGTGGCAAGTTCAAGCGAGCAGCTAGATTTTCTAACTGTGCAGCTTCGCTAGCAAAGCAGCCAAATTTCTGTACGTTGGTGATAGAGTTACTGTCAGAGCGATCGCTAGAAGTTGCTAGCCATGGATACTTCATAAATGCGCCCAAAGTTGCACAGGTCAAGCGCATGCCACCTTTATCGGGATGATGTTCATTACGCACTAAAAGCCGAAATCCTTGCGCGTTGCCTTCATACGTATTGAGATCTAGACGCTCATCAGCACTCAAATGTTGCAATATTGGCGCACGTTCAGGATTCATAAACCAATCGCGAATCGCATACTCTCCAGCATGACCAAAGGGTGGATTGCCGATGTCATGCGCAAGGCAAGCTGCTTGAACAATCACGCCAACATCAGAAGGCGTGACGCCTGCGGGCAAGCCATTGGTTAATTTATCATGTAGTTTTTCAGCAGCCATCATGCCTAACGAGCGTCCGATGCACGATACTTCCAGTGAATGTGTTAAGCGTGTATGAATACCCAGTTGATTGGTCAATGGATGCACTTGAGTTTTTTGGTTTAACTGGCGAAAGGAGTGTGAGAATACCAGACGATCATAGTCCTTATGAAAAGAGGTGCGCGCGCTGTCTTGCGTTGGGACTTTTTTATTGCTGCCTAAACGTTGTGCACTAAATAATTGTGTCCAACGATTGGTTGAGTGACTTGGTTTATGGGTCAAAGTATTCATACATTATCGTCCATTGTTATTACGCCGAACTATTTTGAAATGGGCTGGAGTGTGTTTAAAAGCGTTCAATGTCTTTTATATCG
>JBBSUA010000152.1:0-5340 GCA_038235315.1 Pseudomonadales bacterium
GGTGTTTGAGCGCTATTTAGACAGTGCTATACCTACGCAAGATAAGACCAGCGAAGACTACAAACAGTGGCATCAACACGTTAGCCAAGCTTTGAGCGGTTTAGCACAATTAACAGAGCCATCAAAATACAATGCGCTAGGCTGGTACGATAAATATCTGCATCATCCCGATGCTGACTTTAGTTCCCTTGCGCCAAAGCTGATGTGGCTCGTCTCTCTAGATACTACTCATACTATTGACCACGCTAATCAACTTGTCAAATGGCAAAAAGATGAGCGTGCTCTTATTAGTCAATCAGCCAGTCTTGCTTTGGCGGTTTGGGGCGATGCTCGCGGTCAGCATTTTTTTACCCAGACGACCCAAGGTAAAAATGCGACTACATCCTTTAGCAACCTTGTCAAACCATTAACCTCTATTCACTGGTTACAAGCACAGCAAGGACTCGGCATTGCTCATGCGCGTCAATTGCGACCACTGTTTGAATCAGAATCTTACGCTCCCGCTGCTAGACTGTTATTGATATTCAATGACATTCAACAAAATATCTCTAACAGTCATATTGATGCTGCTAGTGCCAATACCAATGGCAATGTCGAAGCAATAGCGCGACCGCAGCGATTAATCGAAGCCTTGAGCTTTGCAGATAATGAAACGGCTGTTGTCTATGCCAATATCTTGGCACGTTATCCAACCCAGTCGCAGAATGGTTTCGCTGCCGTTTGGCAATACCTTAGCAACTATCTATCACGCAAAGTAGGATTAATATTATCTGCACATTCATCAGCTATTGATAGTCTGGCTCATGGCATTAAGGTCAACGATAAAACCAGTTCATTACATAAGGCTGACTCTATACACGCAACCATTTTGGCTAGCGTAAGTGCTCCTACGTTGCGTCAGCTAGCATCAGTCATATCAAGTGGACAGCAGCAGCCGTTGCTACAAGCGCAAGCCATTAGCGTCATCGCTCATTTATCTAAACTGCTTACGCATAATAGCTATGACGATGACCATGAAGTACTAGCGACAATGCAAGCGTGGCAGCGCAGTTTACACGCTTTATTGATCACCACTCAAAGTCAAAATATTATTCGTGATGATGAACAAATTAACACTCACTTGGCTAATAATGACGCTGATACTGAAGCTAAAAGTAATAACCACAATCAATATCAAACCCTAGCTTTTGGTGCGTGGCTGGGCGTGATTCGTGAAGGTGATGATTACTATTCTAACAATCATACGACCAATCAAGCTATTCGTGGACTGATGTGGCTTGCGACTCAAGCTCATCCCAATAATAGTGATACTAATAGTAGTAGTGAGGAGATGGACTGGTCAGATAGCGTCAGCCGTGTGTTATTACCACTATTGAACCATCGCGATTTTGACACGCGAGAATTAACATGGGACTGCTTATATCAGCTTAATCTACCTGCGAAAAAGCTTGCAGAATACGCGATGAGCACGCCCCACTCTGATATGGTCAAACGCGGTTTGCAGCTATTATTAAAAAGTATAGAAAGCGAGAATACTAGCAAAACTGCCGCATCTACAGACAGTAATAGCGCTGCTAATAGACAACTTATCAGCTTAATAAAAACTAACAATCACAGCTTAGCTGAAGAAACTTACACCATTTTAAAGCAACGCCTCGGACTATTGCCCGCCAGCCTAGCGGCACTCGATAGCTACTGTCAACCGTTACTACATCAAGTGGTTAGCGAATGGCAGCAAGTGGTTATAGCACCTTTTGCTCAACAACAGGTAGAACCCTTATCGTCTGAAAACTCACTCAGAGATCAGGAGCGTAACGATAAACTAATATTTTTGTTGCAAGCCATTGAGACGGATGACTGGCAGACACGATATCGCGCTTTTGCCCAGCTAGTTGATTTTTACGATGTGCTGTTTTCAGATAGCCATTTGCTTGATGCCTTGTTTGAATTTTGGAAGGACAGCCAATCATGGTCTGATGAAAAACAAGTTTTTTCATTAATTATTAGCGTCCTCCAGTTATATCAACGCGTCAATAACACGGACAACATTAAGTCAAAAGGATTGTCAAACCGTACTTCAAATAGCGTCGTCAGTCCAAACGGCTTCGATAGCGCTGCTGCCAAGCTCATAGTGGATAGCACTTACTCAAAGCTATTAGGCTTACTCGATTATTCACAACGAAAAATGCCGACGCTAGAGATGTATCAAGGTATCGCTGAACTTCGTGATACTGACGTGGTGGCAGCATTACTACAGCGCTTACGCCAAGGTTTTGAGCATTTGCCAAATAGCAATAAAAGCGCGCGCCAGCAGATTTTTGACACCCTAGTGACTATCAGTGGCTATGACCAACCTATCGAGGATTATTTGGATGAGGCTGCAGATCAGCGCTGGTTGCAACGTCAGCATCCAAGACATCCACAAGTGTTGCTATCACTGTTCACTATGCTTATGAATTATGGCGATTATGAGCACGCTGCCCAACTATTACCATCATTAGCATGGGCAAAAGATCACGAAAATAAGGCGAGTAACCATTATGATGAAAATAATAACAACGATAGCTACTCCTCTACTCAGATCGATACGGCAATAGATAACGACTTGGCATTAGCTTATGAACAGCTACCCGCTAAGCATACCTTTGAGCTAGTGCAAACGTTGGCTTACCGAGCAGAAAAAAGGCATGGCAGTCTCACCACATTACAAAAAGCTTTGGTAAATAAAGATGCCGATGTACAGTTCTTGGCCGCTGAAGGGCTGGCGAAATGTGGTCAGCCACAAGGTCTTACTATCTTGATGGCGACTATTGACTATAATCCTGATGGTGAATTGCGCCGCCGCAGTGTATTGGCTATTGGCGAGTTGATGGGCAGTCGTAGTCAAGATAGCAGTCTTAATATCAACGCTACAGATTCTGCTAGCAACAATGCAAACAACAACGCCCAAGTGCATGCGCTATATAAAGCTTACGATAAGTTAATCAAACTGGCCGAAGACAACGAGCATTATTTGCAAGATGTGGCTAGCGAAGCATTGGGTCGTTTGGCGCAATCTGGTGCCTTTGAATACAGCAACCATATCTTTGAGCTCCTAAAATCTCGTCTGTTAAACCCAAAATTGGATGCTTACAATCCCTCTGCGCAGCACTGGCTCAATGGTCTGCGCTGGCTGAACACTTTAGCAGCTTGGGAGCAGATTCGCAGTTATATCAGCCGTTATTTGCGCGAAGATATATTTTTTGAGCCGCAAACCCATGCCATTCATTTACTACAATTTAATGATAACGAGGCTAATAAAGCCTTATTGTTAGAGGTATTACTACAGAGTGATATTGACAGTGATGCCGTAATGGCAGCTTATACGGCAGCGCAGAAGCTTTGGGGTAATGAGCCTACGCACGTTTATCCTTACGACTGGGCTACGATTCAAAATCAAGATGAGTACTTTCTCGAAGATACTGAATATCTGAGCCTAAAGCGTGTCGTGACTAACGCTACAATTGATGAGCTGACGGTATTTATCAGTCAGCATGGCGAACAGCTCTCCTCTGATACGCTAACCTCCTTACAAAACGCCATTATGACCAAAACCGATATGCCAAAGTCACAACTGGTCAGCCTAATCGATAGCGACAATACACGTGCACAGGATATCGGACTGCGTTATCTTGCTCAATATCCTACGGATTATCTTGATAAGGACTTGTTTGCGACTTTGCAACAGCGACTTGATAGGCTAAAAGAGCAGTGGCAAGCACTCATCGACACTATCAATCGGAGTCCCATATTGATAAGTAACGATCAATGGCTAAGGACTGTTAAGCAGATCGCCACGACTATCGAACAGCTTATATGGTTAGAGTGTCGCTATCTGCCCGTTGATAAAGACAAAGCCAGTTTAAAACAAGTGGTCGAAACCATCGCCAGCTACTTACCGGGCGCTAAACATAAGACTAATATTAAGCACATTATTGAGACTATTGACTGGCTCAATACTCAGCGCCAGCTGGCTATTACGAATTCTATAGTGCCGTTAGCCACTACAGTCAGTAGTTGGTGGCAGCAGTTATTACTGGGTCTGCTAGCTAGACCAGTAGCTGACGATAGCCTTCTGTTGGACTTATTACCCACCTTGAGGGTGATAGCAGCAGCGCAAACGCAACAGCTCACTTATGCCAATCAGACCTTAATAAATAGCCTCATCACTCGCATTGAGCATAGCGATAAGCCGTTAGCAAAATCCAAAATAAATGAGTTTAAAGCGCAAACAACGCTAAGTATCAATCAGCAGCTGCTACAGTGGATTAAAGCAAAAAATGCGACTGCGCTTTATGAGTGCGCGTCTACCGACAGCGCTGATATCTCTATCCGAATTCGTGCTATAGAAGCGCTAGGTCAGCTGCATGAACCAAAGATTGAGCAATGGCTTGAGTCGCTTATGAATGATGACGATGATGATATTCAAAAGCTTGCTTATAAGGTATTGCGTCGCTGGCAGCGTGCTATGGTACGAGCGCAGCAAAAACGTCCATCTGCCTTTGCCAGTGCGGACTTAAAGAATAGCAAAACCAGCTCGGCGATAGCAGAGTTTAGCAATCAAGGCGCGGGAGATAATAAATGACTATTGATAACGCAACATTAACGGACGACTTATCAGCAAATGAACCCGCAGAAGCAAATCAGGCTTCTTTAGACACTCAATCAGACGCTTTAGCAAACACTGATGGTCTACTGATGCAACTGCACTACGCCGCTCCCAGTCAGATTAATCAGATTAGCCAAACGACAGATACGCTATCCGATACGCAAACAGCCAATCATACTCAGCATGTGGCATTATTCACCCAGCTAAACAGACAAGCGGTCAGCTTTCATGGTGCAGTCAAATCGCCGCTCATCTTTCGAGACAGTTTGCTTGCACTATTTGATGTGGTCAGTAGCGACTACCGCTACGTGCCAAAAGATCGTTCAGCGTATACCGTATTTATGCAAATGCGCCGCGCTAATAGCAATAAAAACCTATTTGCCGCTCAGCGTGATTATTTTAGCTGGTTATTTGATAATGACCCCTTAGCCTTTTGTATTTTAGATCCCATTATTCAAGTGCACGAGCAAGGCATTAGCTTTGAAGTATTCAGTCGTGACGAAGGCTGCTACGCTCAATTAACCTTAACTTCTGAGTTGTTCGAGACCACTGCTCAACCAAATCTTGGTACAACTAGTATTGATTATAGTCCCGCGTTATTTGAAGGCATTGCGCATATCCGTGACAATCAGCAAACCGTTCTAGATATTGGTCAAGAAGCGGTCAGCTTACAGTTATTAGAAGCATCTCCA
>JBBSUA010000153.1:0-5330 GCA_038235315.1 Pseudomonadales bacterium
ACTAGACCAATCTCATTAGTTCCTTTCGATAAACTGACTTCACTTAGCTTATTATACTGTTTATCATTAATAAGTTTTTCGGCCTGAAAAATTTTATCTGTGGTTCTTTTTAAGGGATTAAATGCTAAGTAAGTCAGCATAAAGTAAATTAACCCAGCAGTAATCAGTAGTGCCAATATAATTGAGGTAATCAAATTTCTACTTAAATTATTAGCTATAGCATTGATATCAGAATCAGGCTTTACTACGATTAGCTTCCAGTAAGTTTCAGGAATCTGGAAGACATACGCCTGACTGCCATTGTAATACTTATCATCAGCTAACGAAAAAGCTTTTAGTAGACGATTACCCAACGCGCTTTGGTTGTTTTGGTCAGAATTAAGATAAGCGGCATAGTTAACAAGCTCCGAATCATCGATAGCGATGGCTTCGGTTTTGCTCAATTTAGCGATTACTTGTTGCACTTCTGGAGACATTTGCGAGGCGACTTTACTGATAACTTCGCTTTGCTGTGCTGCAAAGAAATCAAGAATCGGCTTCCATGCAGGATCTGAACCAATAACTTGTTCGATATCTAAGGGTAAGCCTGTCTCTTCATCAATATATTTCAGGCGCTCAGGGTTAGAGGAGGCAATGACTTTATTACTATTATCAACGAGTAATATATAACCTGAGCCGAAGCTTTCACTTAGATGAACGATATTGTCTTGAACTTGGTCTAGAGTGAAGTTGACAGTACTGGCACCCCAAAATTTATTATCGCGCTTAATGGCGATGCCGCAGCTCATTGCCAGCTCACCTTTGGTCTGGGTTGGACTCACGTTAGCCCATATACAACCGTCAGGACTAAGTGCTTTTAGTCTATTAAACCATCCTTCTTGATAATAAGGCTTAGCAGGATTTGGATCCGCTAGTATTGCTCGGTAATTTCCTTCTTGACGTACCATCAGATAGGGATGAGTATTTTCGCCTAGGATACCTTTTTCTGGCCAAATACCACCACTTCCTAGATGATTATAGTCACGCTTATCAAAAGCATTGGCTAAGCTGACCTCTAAAATATCGCCTTCTAGCGGTAATGTTTCAGCACTTTTAGTAAACTGTAGGGCTCGGTTTACTACTCGATTAATATCTGAGGAAATACTATCAACCGCACTATTGCCTGTTTGTACAATAAGTTTTTCAGATTCAATACGAATCTTCTCATTGCCTTGTTTGTCCACAATATAAAATACTACAGCAATAACTAAGGCAAAAGCCAAAAATAAAATAATGGTAACTTGAGTGCTGACTCGATTAAAAAAACTGACTTGCTTTGAAGTACTCATAATTGGATTTGTCCTTAGATTGTGTAGAGCACAAAAAATGCTGCTAGCTGCATTTGCTGGCAGAAAATGATTGTATGGTTATGCATAACATTAATTGATATTAGGTGTGAATAATTAGATATCAGTGCATATAACCTATAATGAAAAAACTAGTTAGGTTATAAATATGAAACTTAATCGACTATAAATCGTTATTCTTTTCTTAAAAATGGCTAATATCTTAAAAATAGCTAAGAAACGTTGACTAAAAAGTAATCTCATTAAAGGTTGTTTCTGAACAATAATCTCAAGAAACAAAAATAATAAAAACATACGTTTATTTTCATTAATTAACAATATAGAAACAATTTTATGCTGTAAATGTTTTTTCTTTACTTGTGAGTCGTCATATTTTCTTTCGTACATCTAAATTGAGTATTATCTTTCACTAATAAGCTCTTGAAAAATTTACTTAATGCACGCATCTAGCCGCTAACGCTATATAATGGTTCAGCTTTTCAGTGCCATTTTTAAGAGTTGAATTTTGATAGCCTCTTATTATTTTCTTATTACCTAAGTACAAAAAGACATCGCCCTATGACTATCTCTGCCGCTTCATTACACAGTACCGAATTCGCCATTGGTCAACGCTATTTATCAGACACTGAGTCCGAATTGGGCTTGGGTGTGGTCGTTGATGTTGATGATCGCTGTATCCATATTTTATTCCCGCAGAGCGAAGAGACGCGCGTCTATGCAAAGAACTCTGCGCCATTATCACGCGTGGTATTCAAAGTTGGCGATAGCATCTGCGATCAACAAGGTCACAGCTACATTGTCACTGGCGTTGATGAAGTCATGGGCGTGCTTAAATACAGTGTCGAAGGTGAAGGCGCAGCTAGCGAAGGAGCTGACAGTAAAGGGGCTGCTAGTAAAGGGATTATGGAAACCCGTCTTGCAGCCAATATCACCCTAGCAAAGCCGCTTGAGCGTTTATTAGCAGGTAGAATTGAGCG
Source organism: Pseudomonadales bacterium (assembly GCA_038235315.1). Classification (GTDB taxonomy): domain Bacteria; phylum Pseudomonadota; class Gammaproteobacteria; order Pseudomonadales; family Moraxellaceae; genus Psychrobacter. Next base: position 2,324 of record JBBSUA010000153.1, read on the forward strand.
TAGTGACTGGTATGATCTGCGCCAAGATATGTTACGAATGCAATCAGCGCTTGCCGGACATCCGTTGAAAGGAATGATGGGCGCGCGCGTAGATATCATTGAGCATCAGTTGTATATCGCGCATGAAGTGGGCAAGCGTATCGCGCCACGTGTGTTGCTCGCGGATGAAGTGGGTCTAGGCAAAACGATTGAAGCAGGTCTCATTATCCATCAGCAACTGTTGACAGGCAAAGCTGAGCGCGTTCTCATTTTAGTGCCTGATAGCTTGCAATACCAATGGATGATTGAGCTACGTCGCCGCTTTAACTTAAACTTTGCTCTGTGTGATTTGGTACGTACGGCAGCGATTAAAGAGCATGATCCTGAACAAAATGTATTTTTGACTGAGCAATGTATTATTGCGGGTATGGATCTATTGCTTGACCATCATGACCTATATGAGCAGGCGATGGCAGCGGGTTTTGATCTATTGGTCGTTGATGAAGCGCATCACTTGCATTGGGATGAGGCGCAGGGTGGCAATGACAAATATGAGCTGATTGCTGACTTTGCTGATGAGACGCCAGGGGTAATGCTATTGACGGCGACCCCTGAGCAATTGGGCGTACAGAGCCATTTTGCGCGTCTGCGTCTGCTTGATCCTGATCGCTTCGACGACTTGGATGAGTTCATTGACAGCCAAGATGCTTTTGCGGATACGGCTGCTGTTGCGGCTACCCTGATAGAAGATAAACCGTTAACGACTGTACAAATTTCAGCGTTGACTAGTTTATTGAGTGTCAGCTCTGATGAGTTAGACGCGATCAATGACGATGATAAGCTGCGTACCTATGCACTCAATGAGCTGCTCGATCGTCATGGTACGGGTCGCGTATTGTTCCGCAATACCCGTGAAAGCGTCAAAGGGTTCTATGGACGTAGCAGTCAGCCGCATCCACTGCCGTTACCCGATGTGTGGCAGAACAGCTATCAGACGACAGGCAAGCTACGTGAGCAGTTATGGGGTGAAGAAAATCAACCGGATGGTGGCTGGCTAGAAGATGATCCGCGCGTGCCATGGCTCATCAATATCTTGAAAAGCGAACTCAAACATCAAAAGGTATTATTAATTGCGCGTAGTGGCGCGACGGTTGAGAGTCTAGAGGCAGTATTGCGTCTACATGCAGGTATCAAAACCGCTATCTTTACCGAACAGATGACTCTGCTTGAGCGTGACCAAGCGGCCGCATTCTTTGCTGATAGTGAAGGCGCGCAGATATTATTATGCTCGGAGATTGGCTCTGAAGGTCGTAATTTTCAGTTTGCTAGTCAGCTGATATTATGGGATTTACCTGCTAATCCAGATACGTTGGAGCAGCGTATTGGTCGCTTAGATCGTATCGGGCAAACGCAGCAAATCACCCTACATGTCCCTTATGTGCAGGGGACAGCACAGGAGCGGTTATATCAGTGGTATCACAATGCGCTAAATATGTTCAATCAAATATCACCAACTGCCCAAAGCGTACAAGAGCAATATATCCAAACACTCAAGCCACTGCTTGAAGGCGCGGACACCACTGATAATCGAGCTATTTTACAAGATACTATCGCCAGCGCATTGCAGACTAGATTAGGTCTAGAGGCACAACTGCAAGCCGGTCGTGACCGTCTACTAGAATACAACTCATGTCGCCCACGAGTAGCGGGTCGTATTGCTGATGCTATGCATGACTTTGATAGCCATAATGTGTTGCCACAGTTCGTCGAGCGTTTCCTTGCTTCAGCCAATATTGATCACAGTGTCCAACGTGATGGCTCTTGGGTGATTACCCCGATTGACAGTACAGAAATCAGTGAGTATATCGAAAGCTTACCACTGGGTGAAGATGGGATGACCTTGACCTTTGAGCGTGAGCAAGCACTGACCCGTGAAGATATCGAGTTCATCACTCATGAGCATCCACTGATGCGCGCCATCTATGAACTTGCTAGCACCAGTACCTTTGGCAATACCACAGTAGGTATGCTAAAAAGTGCCGCCATGCCTCAAGGGACGCTATTGCTTGAAGTTAACTTCCGAGTAGAAGCTATCGCGCCTAAGATACTCAATTTACCCGCGACTTTGCCTGCGCAAAACATTCGTATCTTTATGAGTGAGCATGGCAGTGACTTATCAGCGCGTATTAGCTCTGAGATGATTATGCCGCACATTGATCGCTTGGATAATAATCGGGCGCGCCAAGTGATTAAGTTGCGCGGCGACGTCATTGAGAGTCGCTATCATGACGCTGAAGAGATCGCGCGGACTCAACTTGCTGAAATTGGTGAGCAAGCCAGCGCCCGCTTTAGCCAACAGTGGTCACGTGAGATCAAGCGTCTCAAGCATCTACAAACTATCAACCCAAATGTGCGCCCTGCTGAAATCGCGCGTCTAGAGCAGCTGCAAGCTCAAGGTGAACAAGCACTGGCAAACTTATCATTAGTGCCTGATTCTATTCGCGTGTTGGTAGCTGTGAAGCCATAGTTATCATAAGTAAAAGGCAAAAAAGAGGAGCTAAAAGCGCCTCTTTTTTATATTCATTTTTTAGGTTTGTTATTTACCTATAGTGGATTCAAAATAAAATAAGTACAGCCACTAAAACGTATTGCTAGTATAAATTTTCCTCGCTTGCTGTGCACTTCGTCAGACAGAGGCTTCGCAAAATTCATCCCAGCAACACTGTATTTCTTCTGCACGGGATAAATTATAAAGGCTGACAGAACCTAAAATTGTGTTACCACAACCTTGTGTTCTAACCTGAATAGTCAGCTTAATACGTCATCAACCACGTACAGTAACTGGTTAAATTTCGTAATATTGGGTAAGATGTCTGCCTTCAAAATATTTAACTTGAACGGCGCGCTATATTATCAAATGCTAAGTCATAAAATTTATAGTACTAAACGTCTGCTTTAATAAAAAACACTCTCTCAAACCATTTCGCAGTACTGCAAATGCTAACCTATCTTAAGCCATATCGCATCG
>JBBSUA010000154.1:0-5329 GCA_038235315.1 Pseudomonadales bacterium
ATGGTAGAAAAAATTCGTCGAGAGCTAGGACTTGATAAAGAGCAGGCTCAGGATATCGTGCTACAGGTGTTGCGTGAACAAGCACTTGATCAGCGCGAAAAAGAAGTACGAAAAAAGAATTTTTGTCCGCATTGCGGTGAATCACTAGAGTAACGGTATTGGTTTTAAGGTAAATTAAATAAATATAGTCAATGAAAATTTATATCAGCAGCACCGTAGCGTTTTTAAGATACTTTCACTACATATAACGTTTGAAATGTAGTTTTCTAAATATATATATATTGCTGCACAAAAATAAGCGCTTAGCCATTGATTGGTGAAGCGCTTATTTTATGAGTGATATAAGTCGTCTCTAAAATACCCTATGACAGCAGCAGTACGTTATACCTCGATTTTAAGTACTAATAGGTTGCGGAATAGGTAGGACGCGTGCAAGTTCATGAGCAACTTCTTGAGCCGCTTTTTGCAAGTCATGCGACGATAATGGCAGATTCTGTAGCGTTAAGTGCCAGTCATCAACCTCACGGCGCAAGCTGGCAATCCAAACAGAATTACAATCACGAGGCAACTGTTTTAAATTGACTTCAAAGGCACGATTGCCTTCATCATCATTTAAATGAACCTCACCTTGCTTTACTTTTCCAAAAGGTTGCTCGTGATAGGAGCTGGTAATCATAGCAATATGAGAGATATGCGCAGGAATCTTGGGTAAATCTAGGCGAATTTGCTCTTGGTCGAGTGGCGCATCATATAGGGTTTGCTCGCCACGATCCTTGCCATTTAAGCTGTCACCTTGATGACGTACTGATTCAGCACTATCACGCAACTGTTTAAACCATACTATATCGCTAATCGTACAATTACTATCGTATAGGACACAAGCAATATCAATATCAATAGCGCTCTTACTTTGTTTAAAACGTTTCATCAAACCTTTAGGCTCAATCTTAGTAAACTGGTAGTTCAATGCAAAAAACAAGGTATCAGCGACTAAACCTAACGCGCTTAAACTATCGGAAAGTAGAGGTGGCTGGTCAATAGTTGACATAATATTCCTTTTTTAATGTTAAAGCAGAGCGGATACGAGAGGCCGTTAATGTCGCTAAACGGCTAAATTTAGCCTCAGTAGTATTCGTCTTATTTTTATAGGTTAAATAATAGGGTTGTAAGCACAGAGTGTTTACTAACTTAATAATTTGTCATCTGGTATTTTGTCTAATACTGCCTCATGAAGTAATTGCGGCTTAGCATTTAATAATCCTTTCCCAAAACCACGTAGCCACCATACTAATTGCGAGGTTAAGTTTACGGTCGCATGAACCGTCAGCGTATCATCAGTATTGAACACGATAGTTTGATCATCACTCAGCTTACTCTCTGTCAAGCTTTTGCCAGCCTTATTGGTGAAGTGTAGCTCGATAGTAGTGTTTTTACCTAGGTCTGGCAATTGACTAAGTAAAGGATGGCTAAAGCCCATGCTACCAGCATCTAGATAACTGTCCAATTGGAAGCCAGTAGGCGTTTGAGCCACACTCTCAAGAATCTCAACGCTTGCAAATCGATGTAGAGCAAAGGTACGGATAATCGTGTCGGGATCATCGGTACGAGTCGCTAATAGATAAATAATCACACCACGCTGAATGATAGCGATTGGGTTCAAGGTATATTCGCTAGCATCAGATTTATTGCTACGGGTGTAGCAAGCTTTTATTTGCAATTGATAGAATAAGGCATGGTAGATATTATCTTTACTATTCAAATCAATATGAGGGGCAATCAAAGGTTGCGTCGCAGTCTCAATTCTAACCCTATCAATCCACGAATGCGTAACTTTACTGTTTTTGAGCTGTCGACGTGCCAAATCAAACCATGGAAAAAGCTCGTCTAAAATAGCAGGTGGCAGCAGTTGAGTCAGGTTGGCTTCTACCATGTTGAATGCAACGGCTTGCGATAAATTCATGTGCGGTAGACTCTGTAATGGGGCATCATCGCACCAACGCCAACCTTGTGGATTGGCATTGTTTTTTTCGATAGGAAAGCGCTTCGCCAAAGCATTTAAGTCTCTTTGAACCGTACGTAAAGTCACATCAAATCCCGCCAGCATTAACTGTTCGTAAACATGAGTGGTACCTACCCAACGGTTGCGTTGTAGCTGTGATAATACTTGCCATTGACGGGCGGTCGTCGCCGCACCATGACGACTGGCTGCTGTCTCTTTAGTAGAAACAGGCTGTTCATTATCAGCTTGAGATGTGACATTATCAGTTGCATTCTGCACAGTCATTGAGTGATAACCTATATAAAGTCCGTTTTTATTGAAAGGAGTATCGATTTCTTTCTTTCGTTTCTTATAGCCAGCTGTTAGCTGTCGTTTATGGTTTGCAAAAGCAGTTCATCATCTCAGAAAATAGTACTATCGTCTAGAGATGATTGCTTTTACCGTTAGGGTGTAAATTATTGTTCTGTATCTATATTATTATCTTCGATACTCTCTTCCATATCATCTATTTCATCTTTATACCGCTCTTTTTGTCTCTTATCCTTTTTTTTCTGCCGTCTTGCTTTGTCTTTCTTTTTCGACTTTTTATCTTTTTCCTCTGCTTTTTTCTTATCTTTTTTATCTTCAATCGTGTCAGCAGTATCTTGGTTAGCATCCCATAACGTTAATCGGCTTAACACTTTGCCAAATAAAGTACCTTTACGATAGCGACTTTTTTTATTCATCGTGTCAATAGGTAGCCCTGTCATCAAGGTTAATGCCTCGCTCAGCGTGCGTACACCATAAATATAAAAGCTGCCAGATTGCACGGCTTCGATAATATCATCACGCAGCATCAGCTGGTTGATATTGGCCATCGGGATGACGACACCTTGTTGTCCGGTCAGCTGTTGCTCGCGGCAAGCATCAAAGAAGCCTGCAATTTTGGCATTGATACCACCAACGGCTTGCACTTCACCCAATTGATTCATAGATCCAGTAATAGCATATGCCTGATTGATAGGCACATTGGCTAGCGCAGATAAGAGCGCACAAGCTTCGCTGACCGTCGCGCTATCGCCGTCGATATGAGCGTAGCTTTGCTCAAAGGCTAAAGAGGCGCTAAAGTTTAGAGCATGATGCTGACTGAATAGCGCCCGCAAATAGCTGGTCATAATCAGCATGCCTTTGGCATGTAGACTGCCCCCCAAATCAACATCGCGTTCAATATCGAGGATATCGCCTGCGCCAATATTGGGTTGAATCACTGCCGTAAGGCGGGCGGGCATACCAAATTCACTGTCAGCGTAACTGACTACCGTCAACGCATTAACCTGACCGACCGCTTCACCTTGAGTATTGATCAGTTGCTGACCGTTTTTAAGCTCATCCCAATACAAATCGCGCAAGTAACCTGAACGCTCATCCATATCGGCAATAGCTTGGGTGACATGGCTAGCATCGACAATATTTTGACTTTCAAGGCGCGCATGGCGATTGGATTCGTGCAGTAGTTTAATCAAACGATCACTATGTAAACTCAAACGGTCTTGGTCTTCAGCTTGCAAGCTCAAATGTTCAAGCAATGTTGCTTGAGCGCTACTATCAAAGGGATAAAGATTGGCATACTCAATAATATCAGCCATTTTTGCGACCAACGCTAATTCATGCTCAGTGGTACGAATAACGTCATCATGAAAATCAGCACGCACCTTAAACACGGCGTCAAACTCAGGCTCAAGCTCTAATAACTCATAATATAAATCAGCCTCCCCAAGCAAGATAACTTTCACATTTAGGTCAATAGGGGCAGGGGCTAATGATAAACTGCCTGTTAACGTTAGCATCTGTTCGAGACTGGACAGCTTGACTTTGCGTGATTGTAAGGCACGTTTGAGTCCTTGCCACGCATAAGGGTGTTCAAGGACATGGCTGGCCTCAAGCAATAAATAACCCCCATTAGCGCGGTGCAATGCGCCAGCACGTATCATACTAACATCGGTAGTTACTGTGCCAAGCTGAGTAATTTGTTCGACATGTCCTAAGAGATTTAGATGAGTAGGCAGGTCTTCAAAGATGACAGGTGCACCGCTATTAGGGGCGTGACTGACCATGACATTTACTGCGTAGCGACTTGGAGTAGTTGCGAGCACTGGAGTTGTAAATTCCTCGTCATCACCATTCACAATACGCTCAACGTGAGTAATCATATCTTCAAACATGGCATCAAGATAATCAAGCACATAGGGTAATGTGGCAAATTGCTCACGAATAGAAGTAAACAACGGCTGTAGCGCACGACGTGCAATACTATGATGTAGCGCTTCTATCTCGTTATTGGCCTCGTCCTCTAACTCTTCTAGCGCTATAGTCAGCTGATTGAGGCGCTTTTGCATGTGATTCTTTTGTGCAAAGTTATTTAACTCAGTTTCGTATTCGGTTTGCGTGGCTGCGTTTACAATAGTGCTTTTATTTTCATGGTTTGGCACAGCGGTGGTGACATCAGAGTGCTCATTATTGTCCTCGCCAGTTGGCAATTGACTCGGATGTACAAATATCGCTTTATTATCATAAGGTCGAAAAGTTAATGCTAAGTCATACTGCTTACCTTCAGCATTTAATTCACTATAAGCAGTGCTTTCTTTTTGATGCGTATCGTTTTTGATCGTTTCAAGTTTACTTTGATATTGATCACTGCGAAATCGTTGACTCAGACGCTTTTTAGCCTGCTGCCATAAATTATTAACGTGCTGTTGTAGCAATGCTGCTTGCCCAGCCGGTAAATGCAAGGCCACAGGGGTACGCGGGTCAGTGAAATTATGGACATAAACCCAGTCATCGGGCGTCGGCGCATCGGCGGCGATACGATGCAATAAGCGATTAATAACGGTACGTTTACCCAGTCCGTTTTCACCAGCGGCAAATACATGATAGCCACTGGCTTGGATATCCAGTGCCGTGTGCAATGCCTTTAGAGCACGTTGCTGACCAAAGCCAATATCCAAGCTAGGCGCGCTACGAGTATCTATAGGGAGAGTTTTGCAATTGCTGTAGCGTTTTAGCTGTTCAGCCTTAATGAGGCAGCGCTTATTCACTTCCTCTAAAATAGGGTGAGGTACTTGGGCTTGCTGAGTTTCTTTTGTTTCTTCGTTTTGAGTGGCTGTTTTTTGCATTGTATTATTATCAAAGTGAGTATGAGTCATCGTATCAACATGAATTAAGTTTTGGTCTACAGGGGTGATTAGCGGTTCGGTCATAAGCGTCTATTTGGTCATATAAAAGTACGGTTTAAAAAATGAATGTGAAAGCAATTAATGCATGTTTGCACGGCTATAGTCGATTCACTTTAAA
>JBBSUA010000155.1:0-5323 GCA_038235315.1 Pseudomonadales bacterium
ATGATGCATCGACTATGCCGTTTACCAGTGATAATGCTGTCTTCCTTACTCCGTTTGAGGTTAAAGAATTTCAGCCTAACCAATCTCAGCTCAATGAGACTAAAGTTAACCCTAATCAGACGGCTATAGCTGAGCAAATGAGCAACCCAGTTATTTCTGAGACTATTCCTACCTGCCCCAAATGTAATAGTGAGATGGTTGAGCGAATAGCTAAAAAAGGGCAGCGGCAGGGTCAGTCATTTTTTGGTTGTAGTCAATTTCCTAAGTGTCGTGGGGTAGTGAACGTTGATTAACCTCGCTTAAATTCCTATCACCCAAACCCCTTTAATATCTTTATCGTCTATAGCAATTCTTATAAAATCAATAATGCCTTGTAAGTAGGCAATCATCTTGTCTTGATATTTATAGCGAATACGACGGATCGTTAAAATTTTATTAAGCTTCTTTGTGAGCCAAAAACTCAGCCTGTGAATCGTGTCGAGAGTTTCGTATTGCTGAATGCTTTTCTGCAACTCAATAATGTCTTGTAAAATGACTTCGAGACTATTCAGATCATGATAGTTAAGCCCCCAATGATAATACTTTTGCTGTTCAGGCGTTCTCTCTGTCGATTCATTGACAAAGAAAATAGGCTCAATTAGAAAAAAAGCGTCTTCTTGCACAAAAATAGAATCCATAAAATTAAAATTATTCATATCGTGCTGACTTCTATCTTCAGATTTATCATAAACAAACTGGAAAGTTAAACGACCTGTAGGTGCAGTAGATTTTTTTATTCTAAAATCAATCATTTTTATTTCGCATCCTCAACCGCACAAATCTCTGAGCGCACAATAAAGCGCTTGCCTTCTGGTATCTCTAGAGAAAAACTAGCACCACGACCATTGACGACATCGATAGTTAGATCAGTGTGTTGCCATAGCTTATGCTGTGCCTTACCCATATAAAATGGACAGCCAGCCAGCTCACCAATGAGTACATCTTGACCGCCCACCTTGAACTCACCTAGCGGATAGCACATCGGAGAACTGCCATCACAGCAGCCACCTGACTGATGAAACATTAGATCGCCGTGCTTGGATTTTAAGAGTTCAATCAATTCTTTGCAGGATTCTGTAGCATCAAGTTTCATGTTCAATTCCTTGTGAATATAGTGATATAGAATAGCAAAATCTAGTAATCAGTCCGCTACTAAGCGTATGCATAGTTAGTTTAAAGCAAAAATGCAATCTACCTTATGATAGATTGCATTCGTTAATTTTAGTCACTATCAAAAACTATGCTATTACCCAGTACTAGAAGAAGCCCATTGCTTTAGGACTATAAGAGACCAGCATGTTCTTAGTTTGCTGGTAATGATCGAGCATCATTAGATGGTTCTCGCGGCCAATACCAGACTGCTTATAACCACCAAACGCTGAATGCGCAGGATAAAGGTGATAGCAATTCGTCCAAACGCGACCCGCTTTAATGCCACGACCGAAGCGATAGGCACGAGTACCGTTACGCGTCCATACACCAGCGCCTAAACCGTACAAAGTATCATTGGCGAGCGCCATGGCTTCTTCATCGTCTTTGAAAGTAGTAACGGCAAGTACAGGACCAAAAATTTCTTCTTGGAAAACGCGCATATCATTGGTGCCCTCAAAGATAGTTGGCTGCACATAGTAACCGTTTGCCATATCGCCATCATGTTTGGCAAGTTCGCCACCAACGAGAACTTTTGCCCCTTCTTTTTTACCGATATCGAGATAAGATAGAATTTTCTCTAACTGATCCGAGCTAGCTTGTGCACCAATCATCGTATCGGTATCAAGTGGATTACCCATTTTGATGGCTTTAACACGAGCAATACAGCGTTTCATAAATTCATCATAGATGCTTTCATGAACGAGCGCGCGTGACGGACACGTACATACCTCACCTTGGTTGAGCGCAAACATGACCAGACCTTCGACCGCTTTATCTAAGAAGTCATCATCTTCATCCATGATATCGGCGAAGAAAATATTTGGACTTTTGCCACCCAGCTCTAGCGTTACTGGAATGATGTTTTCACTGGCGTATTGCATAATGAGGCGACCAGTGGTGGTCTCACCAGTAAAGGATACTTTATCGATACGTGGATTAGAAGCGATTGGCTTACCGGCTTCTACACCAAAGCCATTAACGATGTTCAGTACGCCTTTCGGTAAAATGTCCGCTGCGCCTATTAAGTCAAGCAGGTACAAAATAGAAGCAGGGGTTTGCTCGGCAGGCTTCAGGACGACACAGTTACCCGCTGCAAGGGCAGGAGCAATTTTCCAAACTGCCATTAAAATAGGGAAATTCCAAGGAATGATTTGACCGACGACACCTAGTGGCTCATGAAAATGATAGGCGACAGTATCTTCATCAATTTGACTGATGCCGCCTTCTTGCGCGCGGATAACGCCAGCGAAATAACGTAAATGGTCGATGGCGATCGGAATATCAGCAGCGAGGGTTTCACGTACTGGTTTACCGTTTTCATAACTCTCGGCAATAGCGATTGCCTCTAAATTGGCTTCGATACCGTCGGCAAGTTTGAGTAACAGATTAGAGCGTTCAGTAACGCTCGTTTTGCCCCATGCGTCTTTAGCGGCATGAGCGGCATCTAGTGCTGCTTCAACATCTGCCTCTTTAGAGCGTGCAACTTGGCAGAAAATTTTACCGTCAATTGGACTGGTATTATCAAAGTATTCACCATCAATGGGTGGCGTCCATTCACCATTGATAAAGTTATCATATTTTTCGCGGAATTTTACGGTACTGTCTTCAGTATTGGGATAGGGGTACAACATGAACCACTCCTTGTTAGTTTATTGATTGAGCAAACCATACATTTAAAATTATTTATCATTCTATTTTTCATTTTATGAAATGATAAAAAATGAAAATCTACTACATAGCTGACCGACCTTCCTGATCACAACTATCACCCTATCGTACTGAGCTTTTGCATAAACTTATAGTTAATTTTAGTAATAATTTATTATACCCATCAAAACTTAAAGTTATGTATTATCTTGCGGTTAAACTCGTTCGCAAAACGCTCACAGCTGTTATAATTGTCGCCAATAATTTTATGCTGTTGCATATTAGACATGCTATTTACAGCGTCCTTTTTCTTAGATTATCAATTGGTTCAGGTTTATGCGTCAATCTTCTGCTCTCGATATTTTAAAAACAGGTCAAAACGTCTTTTTGACGGGTTCAGCAGGTTCAGGTAAAACCTACACCCTCAACCAATATATCAATTATTTGCGCGCGCGCCGAGTACCAGTAGCTGTGACAGCAAGTACGGGCATTGCAGCGACTCATATGAGTGGCACGACCATTCACAGTTGGTCGGGAATTGGGATTAAGGACGAGCTTAGCGATCGTGACTTAACCAATTTATCACGCAAGCAATTCTTAGCTGATAGGTTAAAAGACACTGCTGTGCTGATTATTGATGAAATATCCATGCTGCATGCCAAACAGCTTAATTTAGTCAGCCAAGTCCTTAAACATGTGCGCAAAAACGAGGCTGCATTTGGCGGCATTCAGATCGTAGTTGCTGGAGATTTTTTTCAGTTGCCACCTATTGGTAGTAGGGGTGAGAGCAATCGAGATAAGTTTGCTTTTATGTCTGAGGCGTGGCTTGATGCCAAGTTTCATATTTGTTATCTAAGTGAGCAACATCGGCAGGTCAGTGACGCGGCTAATGGTGGACTTGAGTTGGATGATATTCTTAATCAAATCCGTCGTCAGGATGTGAGCTTTGAGGCTATTGCCGCATTAGAAGGTACTTACAATCAAGATGTCGATATTCAACGTACTCGGCTTTATACCCATAACCTCAACGTCAATAAAATCAATGATAAAGAGCTGGCTGCGCTAACAGGTGACATGATGCGCTTTGAGGCGACGGCGACTGGCGACGATAAGCTGGTTGAGACTTTGAAAAAAACGGTACGCACTCAAGACGAGCTGATTCTTAAAATCGGTTCAAAAGTTATGTTTATTAAAAACAATACTGAGCTTGGCGTTTCAAACGGCACGATGGGTGAGCTGATCGGCTTTGCTGCCGTAAAAGTTGATGATAAAGAAAAAGCGCAGAGTGATGCTTTAATCGATATCGACAATGAAGAGAGTGATGATACTAGTGATAGTAAAGTAAGTGCTAAAGAGAAAAAGAAGCCAAAAGCACAAACTAAAAAACCTGCTCCACAAAAAATGCCAGTCGTTAGACTGAATTCAGGACGTGAAGTGGTTGCTGAGCCTGAAGAATGGATCATTGAAGATGAAGGTGGCGATGTGTTGGCAAGCTACCACCAAGTGCCGTTATGTCTCGCATGGGCAATTACCATTCATAAATCACAAGGTATGACCCTAGATGCCGCTGAGATTGATCTATCGCGTACCTTTGAGTTAGGACAAGGCTACGTAGCGTTATCACGGCTCAAATCACTTGCAGGCTTGCAGTTGCTAGGTATGAATGAGATGAGCTTAAAGTTAGATCCGTTAGCACGTGGGGCAGATAAGCGGTTTTTGGTGCTCTCTGATGAAGCGGATGATAATTACGCCATGCTCGATGAAAAAAGTATGAGCCAGTCTCATGAGAAGTTCATTCTAAAATCGGGTGGGACGTTGAGCCAGTCGGTGATTGATGCCTATACCAATTTACAGAAAAAGCGCCGTGAGTTACAGCAAGCAGAGCAGGATAAAAAGCAGAAGTTAGGCAATCAAGTTGCTGATAAGTCTGATAGCACTTTGATAGCGACGCGATTGCTACTGGAAGAGAGTCTATCTATCGCTGACATTGCGCAAACGCGTGAGCTTGCACAGTCAACCATTATGCGTCATATTAGTGAGCTTAAACGTCAAGACCCAAGCTTAGCCTGCGATCATTTGCGCCCCGATGATGAAGTAATGACTGCTGTCGGTAATGCTTATGTGGCTATTAGAGTAGCCAACAATCCTAATGACTTTAATGACGATGGCAGTATTAAGATTAAGCCCGTCTATGAGAATCTCAAGCAAAGCGTAGATTATAATACCATTCGTTTGGCACTTATCTTTATTACGCCATAAGCATATATACGAATAGCTATAGTCAGTCCTCCAGAAAAGAGAGTCGTTTGTAATAACGTGCTACTGGTATAAATTTTTCTTGCTTGATTGCTGCTGCCTGCGTGACAGAGGCTGCAAAAAGTTTACCCCAGTAGCACTCTGTATCGTTTTTATATTGAATGAGTTGTATGCAGCCATTTAGATGGTGAAACTCCACATGATTCCCTAAATTTGCTTGCTGTCATAA
>JBBSUA010000156.1:0-5313 GCA_038235315.1 Pseudomonadales bacterium
GCAAGCTCTGCCTCGGCGTGGGCAACTTCAGCTCTAGAGACTGCGCCGATAGCGACTAAGCCCTGATAGCGTTTGACATCCTCGCGGGCACTTTCAACACTGACGTTTGCGCTATTCACATCAGCTTCGCGGGCTTTGATTTGTGCCTGATTAGAGCCTGTATCTTGGTCGTTACTAGAGCGATTCGTAGTGGCAACTTCGATATTGGCTTGTGCTTGTTCTAGCTGCTGCCTAAAGGTGCGATCATCTATTTTAACCAGCAAATCACCCGCTTTTACGTTAGCAAAATCTTGCACGGCCACTTCGGTCACGTAGCCTGATACTTGCGGGCTAATAATGGTGGTTTGACCCTTAACAAAAGCATTATTAGTTTGCTGCACGGTTGGTGTGAAAGGGGGCAGCTTCCACGCATACAGAATCAATGCCACACCTATGACAATTAATGTAATCAACAAGCCCAAGCTCAAATAGGATTTCTTTTTAGGAGACCATCCTGCAGACCCGGGGATGGGTTCTGTTGGTGGCATTGGTATGTCATCATCCACTGCATACTCTGTAGAGCCTTCAGTAGTATTGAAGTTTTCTATACTTGTATTGGTTGGCGTCTGAGGTTTTTTATCAAGTTTATCAGAGGAATTATCACTCATGACGCGCTCCTTAAAAGTTGAATAAATATGATCATTAAATGATAGCAAACTTAAAAAATAGGGATAACTATAGCCACAGACATAATAGAGAATAAGAGTTGCTATTTTGTTTCACGCATTTTTGCAATAACGGCAAGCTCATTAGCCAGTGGATTACGCTTCTGATAAAGATAATAAAAATAGATAGTCAGTAAAATAATAGTAGTTATCGTCGCAATAGTGGCCATCAAAAAAAACAAATCATTATAAGCAGCGACGGTCGCTTGACGTTGTACATCTTGGAGCATTTGCGTCATCGCAGCCATATTTTGTGCGTTATCGCTACTCATAGAATCAACCATATCCGCATAGTGCATCTTGGTGCGAATAGTAGTAAAAGCTTGCATAGCCGCCGCACCCGCAAGCCCACCAACCGTTTGTGAAATCCCGAATATCACTGAAAAACTAATAATATAGGCAGGACCACTGGTAATGGCACGCAGGAATCCTTCAAAAACCAGAGGCCCCATAAAATACACCGCGGCAAATGCAATCAAAGACTGGCTGAAATAAAACATATAGGGTGCTGAATCAATAGACACACCCGTGTCCATCCAAGAGCCTAATGCAATCAATGCCACTGCAAAAATAACCGGACGACGCAACTCTGTCGCAGTGGTGGTAAAAATACTAATGACCAATGCCAACACGCTAGAAGCTATTATGACCGCATAAAAAGTAACCAGTTGATCGCTACCATAACCGAGATTAGCCAGTAATCCTGCAGCACCAACGCTTTGCTCAGATAATAAGATACGCATGACTGCACCAGTAATCATAAACGCGATGATATTTCGGCTGCGCATCCAGCGCACTTGTAGCATAGGGTTCTTACGGTGAGTTTCAATCCATAGCGCGATGCTGATAGTGACAACGGCAATGATAAGGGGATAGCTTAGCCAAGGGGTTGTCCACCACAGAATTCGCCCTTGTACTAAAAATACGGCTAATGCAGCAAGACCACTCGCAAAAAAAGCAAAGCTCACAAAATCCAGTTTCTCAAATACTTTTTCAGTATTACCGGATGGTAGCTCTAATATATTAATCAGTCCAAAACAGATCAAGGCCAAACCAAATTGAAACAAAAATAAGTTTTCAAGTTGACCATCGATAGCGAGGTAGGGCGAGATAATTCGTGATAATGGAATACCAAACTGCACTAAGCCAAAACCCAATATTAAGCCACTAGTGCGTTTGACAGTTGGCATACCTTGCAAACAATAGAATAAGCCTAGTATGGTCATGCCACTAGCAACCATGCCACTCAATCCTCTAGCAATGATTTCTAGATAATAAGCGTCAATCTGGATATTGGTAGCGTTCAATAGATGGCTACTGACTAACCACTGTAGACTGGTGGCGGCTAATAAAAAAAACAGCGTGATTTTACTAAAAAGCGACATGCCAAATTGCTGGCGAATTTTGTACAGTAGAACAGTGATACAGGCATTGGTCATATTGTAACTGACCGATATCCAACCACCTTCGACTGGCGTTAAGCCCATCTCACCTTGAATTTGAGTGAGATTCGCCACCAGCAAACCGTTTTGAAAGCTGGCCGTTAGCCCAATAAAAATACCGATAAGTAAATAAACTACTTTACGGCTTGCAGGATGATCAGGATTGGCTGGAGAGCCCACCATCATTGGCTGTTCATGGGGCTTAAATTGATATTCAGTATTCATGAGGGTACGATGATTGGTATAGAGAAATAGAATGATGACACAGGACAACTCCCAAATGAGAGGTAGCGTAATCTAAGCGGTATGGTAGTTACTTTTAAGCCTAATTTATTAAAATTATCAAAGCAAAAAATAGCCCAAGGCAGCCTTGAGCTATAGAGAAAAGCTTTGAACTATTTTATCATATTTTTTTAAACGTTTATTAATCTCAGCTTCGATAGTAATGTCATTATATTAAATAATAACACTTAGGCGGAGCGACTCTCGTCATAATTGGCTTCTAAGCGCATCGCACGTTGATAGCTATCAAGACTTGCAAGATGTAGCGCGTACTGCTTGATATGCGGATAGGCATCTAGTTTTTGACGTTGAGCAAGAATGATCAAGTCAAATGATAGCATAAAGTCAGCACCGCTAAGTTGGTTGCCCACGATAAAAGACTTACCTTCGACCGCAGCATCTAAATACTTGAACAGTCTGGTTTTTTCTATCGCTATATAACCGTTCAAAAACTCGTTGTCATTGATACCTGCTTTTTTGGTAAATAATTCAAGCATTAATGGCAACATTAGCGAGCTTTCAGCAAAGTCAATCCACTGTAGATAATGCCCATAATCTGCGCTATCAGGAGCAGGGCGCAACCGATCTGGCGCAAAGCGTTCGATCAATAGCTCAGTAATGGCCCCTGACTCTGAGTATAATTCGCCATCCATTTCTATCACTGGCGACTTACCAAGCGGATGTACTGCTTTTAGACTTTCCGGTGCTAAATGAGTTTTAGCATCGCGCTGATGGCTGATAACCTCGTAAGGCTCACCCAACTCTTCTAATAGCCATAAAATACGCAACGAGCGTGATTGATTGAGATGATGTAGACGAATCATACTACTGTCCTTATTAAACAAACTTAAGAGTTAACGATTAACGATTATTTAAGCGTTAAGCTTAGCAATTAAGCGTTTGGCGGCTTCTTCTGATGACGCTGGATTTTGACCAGTGATTAATAGACCATCTTCGACCACATAAGATTCCCAATCAGCAGCTTTTTCGTAATTACCGCCGTTAGCTTTTAATGCATCTTCTACTAGGAACGGCACGACATCAGTAAGACCAACCGCTTCTTCTTCTGAGTTCGTAAAGCCAGTAACGGTCTTGCCTTTCACTAGATATTCGCCGTCAATTTTGACGTTTTTCAAAGCAGCAGGTGAGTGACAAACAAAAGCTACGGGTTTATCTTGCTTAACAAATGTCTCAATCAGATTAATTGAATTTTTATCAACCGCTAAGTCCCATAATGGACCATGGCCACCAGGATAAAATACAGAATCAAAGTCTTCCGCTTTCATGTCTGCTAGTATTTTGGTATTGGCAAGATGCTCTTGGGCATCAGCATCCGCTTTAAAACGTGTGGTGTCTTTCGTTTGCGTATCTTCAGTGTCGCTACCAGGATCAAGTGGTGGTTGACCGCCAGCAGGAGAGGCCAGCGTCACATTCGCGCCAGCATCAAGAAAAGCGTAGTAAGGCGCAGCAAATTCTTCTAGCCAAAAGCCAGTTTTCTTGCCAGTATCGCCTAATTTATCGTGTGAGGTTAGTACCATTAGAATATTCATAGTTATGCCTTTTTATAGTTAAATGATTTGTTGTAACGTTAATTAAATTTTAAGCATTGAGCATTAAAAATTATTGTACATCAGCAATTTTGATAACTGTTTTACCGAAGTTATCGCCTTCTAACATACCGATAAAGGCTTTCGGCGCCTCGCTTAAGCCATCAACCATATGTT
Organism: Pseudomonadales bacterium; assembly: GCA_038235315.1. Classification (GTDB taxonomy): domain Bacteria; phylum Pseudomonadota; class Gammaproteobacteria; order Pseudomonadales; family Moraxellaceae; genus Psychrobacter. Next base: position 4,153 of record JBBSUA010000156.1, read on the forward strand.
CTTTGGTTTTGACCGTGCCAGATTCGACCCATGCCCCCATTGTTTTTAGGAATTCAGGAAAGTGATCGCCGTATTCTTCAAAGATAATAAACCCTTTGACCGTCAGACGCTGTCTTAGGATCAAGCCCATCAATACGCTAAGGCGGTCTTTACCATCAGGCAGTTCGGTCGCATTGTATTGTGACACTAGACCACATACTGGAATACGCGCATGGGCATTCAGTAAGGGCATAACGGCGTCGAATACTTTGCCGCCTACATTCTCATAATAGATGTCGATACCGTCAGGACAAGCGTCAGTAAGCTGTTGGGCAAAGTCATCCGCGTGATGATCAATGCATTTATCAAAGCCTAGCTCATTTACCGCATAGGCACATTTTTCTGCACCACCTGCCACACCTACGGTATGCAAGCCTAGATGTTTACCAACTTGACCAACGGTTGCGCCTACTGGACCAGTAGCAGCGGCTACGACTAAGGTTTCACCTTTTTGTGGTTTACCGATGTCGGTTAAACCCATGTAACCTGTGAAGCCCGGCATACCTAAGACGCCTAAACCGTATGAAGGATGGGGCATATCTTTATCAAGTTTGATAACGCCTATTCCATCACTAACGCTGTAATCCTGCCAGCCCGAGTTAGAGACGACCAAGTCGCCTACCGCAAACTTATCGAGATTGGACTCAACCACTTGAGCAACTGTGCCACCCAATATAACATCACCGACTTCTAAAGGGTCTGCATAGCTTTTAGCATCACTCATACGTCCGCGCATATAAGGATCTAGCGATACGTACACTGTGCGCAATAGCATTTGCTTGTCATTTGGTTTGGGTATATCGCCAGTTGCCATTTCAAAGTTATCGGCAGTAGGGGCGCCTTGTGGACGACTTGCCAATTTGATTTGACGGTTTTGTTGTTGGTTTTGCTGCTCATTAAAATGGTTATCAAAGCTCATAGTAGGCTCCTTTTATTATTTGTATTTTAAAAATTAGCTATAAAAATGATATTTAAATAAACGATCACTGTATAAGCTGACCGTTAGTTTCATATATAGTCAGTTTGAAATAAAATCGATACGTCAACATGGTCGTGCTACTGGGATACATTTTACTTGCTTGCTGTGTCTACGCTGACAGATGCTGCGCAAAATATATCCCA
>JBBSUA010000157.1:0-5274 GCA_038235315.1 Pseudomonadales bacterium
AGAGATTGCACGCCTTTATGGGTACGACAATATTCCAAACACCTTGCCGCACTTGCAAGTCAGTATGGACTATGATAACACCGCAGATTTGACCCATGAGATGAAGCTGGCATTGGTTGATGCAGGCTATATGGAAGCGATTAGCTTCAGTTTTAGCGATGCCAAATTAGAAGCGTTACTCAATGATGAGGCACTGGGTGAAGTGCTTGCCCTTACCAATCCAATATCTAGTGATTTAGCAGTCATGCGACGCACCTTGCTATCAAGCTTATTGCCTTGCGTGCAATATAACCTGAATCGCCAACAATCGCGCGTACGTTTCTTTGAAACGGGTCTTAGCTTTGTAGGTCATAGTGTCAAGGATTTGGTGCAAACCCCCAGTATCGCACTAGTGGCAGTCGGTAATATTTGGGATGAGCAAGCTTATCAGAACCGCGCAATAGATTTTTATGATCTTAAGCACGATATTGAGCAGCTATTACCTGTCCAGCTCGATAGGGCACGAATCCGCTATGAGCGCAGTGAACTTGACTTTTTACATCCCGGTCAAAGTGCCAAACTCTACATTGATGAGCATTATGTCGGCTGGCTTGGACAGCTGCATCCTAATACAGCAAAGCAAATAGATCTACCAGCAACTTGGGTCGCGCAGCTTGCTCTTGAACCATTATTAACGCTAGCCCGTGAGCAACATGCCATAGCAACACCAAGTAAATTTCCGCAAGTGCGTCGTGATATTGCATTTTTAGTAGATAGTAATATCAATTTACAGACGTTGCAGGCTACTATACGGAATGTGGCTGGACCATTACTTACGGATTCGTGGCTGTTTGATATCTATCAAGGTGACAATGTGCCGGCAGGACAGCGCTCGCTAGCCTTTGCGCTCATATGGCAAGACAGGACACAGACGTTATCTGATGACACTGTTAAAGCGGTAACTGACAAGGTCATTCATGCACTAACTGAACAATACGCGGCGCAATTGCGTGACAGTTAATATCAGCAATTATTATTTTGAAGTTTAGCAATTCATAGCATTGATAAGAGTAAGGTTATAGATTATAGTATTTATAAGCACTGGTAACTAATTATTAATAAAGGTTTTTTTACAAAATTGATAAAAAATCGTTTATTATTTGGGTTGCCTAGCATGACGCTGACTAACATCTGTAACCATTCTAGCTCATCACTATTTTAAAGGAGTCGTACTGTGAGTACCTTAACCAAATCTGACATGATCGAACATTTAATGACTAGTCTTGACCTAACTCGTCAAGAAGGACGCTGTTTGGTTGAGAACTTTTTTGACGAATTATCAGAGAGTTTGATTGAAGGTAAAGAGGTAAAACTTTCAGGATTTGGTAATTTTGAGCTCAAAGATAAAAATACTCGACCTGGGCGTAATCCAAAAACAGGTGAGCCAGTTGCTGTTTCTGCCCGTCGTGTCGTTACTTTTAAAACAGGTCAGAAGTTTCGTCAAAAAGTTGATGAGCATTTATTTGACATGTCATGATAAATAAATAAAATCAGTCATTCTTTTATTAGTGATTTATTAAGTTATGCTTAATATACACTGGTTCATGTTTAGTATTTTATTATAAAAAAGTTATAAGTTTGCATATTAAATTAAGATATTTAGTATTCAAATGCTAGTAAATAATACCTTTCATACCCTATATTAACCGCTCATTCTATTATAATTAATATAGATTAACAGTTTAGCAAAGGTTGGTTATACTTCAATTAAATTAATAGCTTGATAAAGATTCAGCAGCAGTTTTCGATCTATATTCAGTGTCTTCTATTACACGTTTATATAATCAAGGTCGAGCTATATCATGGCTCAGATCATAAAATCTTATTTGGGCAGTCTTACCATGATAACGCTGTCTGCATATTCGTATTGAGTTAACAATGAATAGTAATGACATATTCCAAAAAAGCGATCTAGGTCGCGAAGAGATTAAAAATAAAAGTCTAGGTGTGCTGCCACGAGAAGCCAGAACCCTGCTCATCATGATTGATGGCAGAAAGACCTATCAGAATTACATTGATTCGCTTGATCAAAGCAATATGTTCGCTGAGTTTGGTGGAGTAGCGCCTCTTTTTGAGCTATTGTTAGACTTTCAATGTATTGAGCTTTTAGAACCGTCCAACATGAGTTCTTCGGAGCAAACACTCTCAACCTCTAAACGGTCGATACCTGCACAGTTAGATACCCGCTTCCGAAGCGATTCTCAAGTAGGTGCACTCTCATCTGACGTACCTCTGTCTCAAACAACTGCATCTCAAACAACGTCTTCTCAAAAAAATAGTGAGGCTGAATTTGCGGCTGAATTTAATAGTTTGCCTAGCAGTCAAGTAGCACAGACTGGTAGTGATCCTAGTGCCAGTTATGAAGCTACAAAGTCAGAATTAGCCAGTTATATCGAAAAAAATGCACCATCTCAGGATGCTTGGAGCTATTTACTTAGTTTGGAGCAATGTGAAAATGATTCGCAGTTATTGGCTTTAGTGCAAAGAATTCAAAACTCTAATAGTGGTGATAATCTGTCACGTGGTATGGATAAATACTATAAAGCGCTCAAAAAATAAATCTTAGCATTGCTGTTGCATCCTATCATTTGATTGTAATCGTCAAATAAAATTTAGCTCATTAATTGGAGTATCTTATGGTACTAGCTGCACTTTCAGAGGACAATAATCCAAACATGATGCATGGTGAGCACATCATCCTGCGTTTGACTTATATCAGTCGTTATAATAATAATAACGAAAATGGTGAAGTGACCCGTATCCTTGCCCAAGCACAAGAGAACAACGCGCGCAATGGTATTACTGGTGCTTTAGTATTCAATCATAACTATTTTCTGCAAAGCATCGAAGGTGCAAGGCCCGTTATCAATAATTTACTACGAAAACTAACCAAAGATGATCGGCATTCATCGTTACAAGTGATTGAGTGTTGCGAAGTTGATCAGCGGCGTTGGAATAAATGGACGATGAACTATTTAATTCCGAGTGAGATGAATAAAGAACACGCGCTTAAGTTCTCAACAGGTACTGAATTCAACCCTTATCTAATGAGTAGAGCTCAAATTATGTTGTTGATCGAGACGCTTACGGCGCTTCAAGAGAAAGAACAAGAAGAAAAGGAAAAAGAAGCGGCTGAACCTAAGACAAAAAAATCTTGGTTTTCCATCAGCTAGTCAGACTGATAATAATTCATAGAAGAGACAAGATATGACATCAATAACTTCAGACGCTCATATTCTAGTGAGCATGACATACGCAAGTCGTGCAAACCCAGATGTATCGGCTAAAGACTTCAATGAAATTCTGCAGCAGGCACAAGAGAACAATGCCGCTAATGGCATTACAGGGATGTTAACCTTTAATAAGGATTATTTTTTACAGACTATTGAAGGCCCAAGAGCGCAGATTAATCGTCTACTACATAGTCTGATATCAGATCAACGCCATTATGATTTACAGCTTATCGAAACTCGTGAGTTGAGTCATAGGGAATGGGCTGAATGGTCGATGAACTACGCGTCTCCAACCGAAGCTAATGCAGCAGTCTACCTTAAGTACTCTACTACTGTGAATTTTAATCCATACTTGTTGAGTGCCGAATCAGCACGCAATTTGATGCATGACCTTAGTACCCAACGAGGACAGTAAAAATCGGTATAGCAATAACTAGACTGTTTTCCTAAACTTAGCTCATATGCTCTTCAAGTATTTATCATCAATTTAATGAGAACCTAGCAGATACTTGCTAGGTTTTTTTAATCTCAATAATTTTACTTACTTGCTGTATCTACGCTGCGTTGAGCCTGTGAAAAATATATTGTAATAGCATTGTGTAGGTTTTAAAGTGAAGTGAATCGACTATAAAATATACTATCTAATCGATAGCCTTGAAGAAAGCAATTAGAAATAAAAATTTTGATTTAGTATTTTTAAATGATTGTAAAATGATTTAAGGAAAAGGAGTAGCGAGTACACTTTGTGATTGAGTAATAGTGCGCTGAACTATTACGTTATAAATTAACGATGTATTACAGTTCAATGAGCAGATAACTATTCTAGCAGACTAGATAGTGACTTTAGGAGTCGAAAATTTTTTTATTTAAAATTACTTAATATTCAGTGCTTACTATTAAATAGTTTTAAATAAAAAAATTGAGAAGTATGATGGTGAAATTATAACTAATGGTGATGTTTGTAGAATACCTAATTTTTAAAATATTAAGGTACTGGTATATTTTAAAGTTAATGACTCAACTTCTTAAATAGCACCCATAAAAAAAGAGAGCCTCAGCTCTCTTTTTCGTACTACAGTTAGTATTTATTTAATAAACAATAAAACTTACTGAGCAGGTTCTTCAACAACAACTACGTCATCAGCTGCATTAGCGGCTTCAGTATCGCTAGCCATATCTACGCTAGTAGTAGTGCCATCAACAGGAACTTCAGCATCCATCTCGTCAGTAGCAGTAGCAACTTGTGCATCAGCTACAGCAGCGCCAGCATCAGCTACAGCAGCATCAGCTTCAGGTGTAGCTACGTCAGCATCAGCTAACTCTTCAGAAGCATCAACAACTTCTTCTTGCGCGTCAGATAAATCTTCAGCAGCGTTTTCTTTATTGCTATCACAGGCAGTTAAGCCCATAGTTGCAGCCATAATACCAGCAAGTGCAAGTAATTTAAGTTTCATAAGGTTTTCTCCAGATAATGAAATGACCAGCAGATGCGACTAAGTGTCGGACAATCGAGATATTTCGAAAGTCAACTAATCTTAGTTACAGCTACTCAGCTTGCACGCATTCTATATGTTTTTTAAATAAATGAAAAGAGCTTGTACAATTAAGTAACAATAAAGTAGTAAATAATATTTGCAAAGCGTATTTTGATATAGGTTTTACTACAACTTATGATAGGAAATTCCGTATAATCAATTGAATCATAAGGCATTAAGCGAATTTTGAAAGGATTATAGGTTTACTTTAGTATAAATATTTTTTATTGCAGAGAGGTAGTATTATGCAGATAACTGGGTTTTGCGTAGGCGTTTTTAATAAAATGATACCAAGTGTCTCTTAATATAGAAGTATATTGAAACTAGTAAATGATAAACGATAATATTTTTAAACGATAGCTGAGCAGTCAACACTAAGATTTATTATGTTTAATACATTTTGGCTCTAATGGACTTTACAATAGAAAACTAATAAAAACGACTAGAGCAAATAATAACGAATACAA
>JBBSUA010000158.1:0-5253 GCA_038235315.1 Pseudomonadales bacterium
ATCCATTCAACATCTGCCTCTAATCGCAGTAATACCCGCAGATAGCTCTTAATAATGGTTTGATCAGTAGATTCGACACCCACAAATGCAGCGTGCAGAACCTTCTTAAAACCACCTTCAGCACCCTCCACAAAACTACTCATATAACCTCTCCAAATCGCACCTTATAATATTAATCTTATCTTCAGAACAGTTAAGTATAGAAATGGAAGTTACTATCGAAGTTACTATCATTATTATTCTTTGACTAAACGCTCTAGACATCAATGAGCTAATCGCTATCCTAAATACCTGTCAGTCAAAAATACCTATCAGCGTGGATTTTTTCATGATAGTAATAACTGCATTAATCACTATAAATTCTAAATCATAACCATTGTAAGTACTATACCTGTCATACCAATTATTGTGCCATTGGTGCTATTAGATTACGTACTATTGTGTTTATATGCTATTGGTTTATCAGTAATTATTGTTTTAAATATGAAATGTCATTATAAGTTTAATAAAAAAAAGGCTGAACTCACTACGATTAATAGTTAATTCAGCCTTTTGTTTACGCAGAAAAAATAAACACTTTATTTATATGGTCGCTATGCCGTATTTATTGGCAACTGACAGGCTCCTGCGCCTTGAGTGGTGACTGTGACCGTAGCGCCTGTCAGCGCAAACAGTTGTTGTAATTGCGTCTGCGCATTTTGTAGCGCCATATTCATAACATCACCGCGACAAGCACGCTCTAACACTTCTTTTTTGGCCATGCTTTGTGCTTGCTCAAAGATTTTGGGATCCACTTGCATGAGACCAAATGCACCCGTTTGCCAATCATATATTTCAATGTCATCTAAGTAGACCGAAAATATCTCTGAGGGCGGTATCGTAATATTGATTTGTGGCATCATAGCCATTGGTGAAGCAGCCTCAATGGATTGAGTGTTATTATTCATATCGATCTGAGCGGTAGGTTGCACCACTTGTACCATCTCAGGAGTCAGCGCACTCAAGTCAATACCAGCCTCGACACGACCACGGGCAATGAACAATCCTTTTTGTTCATCTTGCCACAGCTTCATCCAACTTCCTTGGCGCTCGCTTGTGATAATGGTATCAACGCTAAAGGCGACCGTTTGCAAGCGGTTGAGCTGCTGTATCTGAGTCACAACGCCTTCCCGAGTGATGGTCTCAATAGGCTCTTCTTCTGTACGATTTTGGGTAATATAAATAGCGAATACCAACGCGGCTAAGCCAATAATTAATAATAGCCATGACATCAGCGCAATAGGCTGTTTTGGTTTTGGCTGTTTGCTAAGTGCGTCACTATTATTCACAGGAGGCTTATCATTACGAGTGGTCATATTCGCTGCCTTATAGAGTTGTCAGTAATACCCAAAATATCATGAGTGCCAGATATAGTTATATAAATGCTGCTTTGTAGCGCCCACTTCAAGTAATGCATACTAATCCTCTACACAATTACTTATAGAATGCTTAACAAGCTCTTTGTTGCTACTCATATCTCTTACGAAAACCCTCTTATAGCTGACTATTTGTAAGCATAATTCATTAACTTTTACGCTGTTATGGCTGAAAGAACAAAAAGTCATTGCGTCTTAGGAAAAGTTTACCTAACATGGGCTGATTGCATGAATGAAATACAGAAGTCCATTAATCAAACAAACTTGCGCATTTACAGCGGATTGACAATTTGGTCTAATGGCTAATAGAGTTACCCCATTATGAAGGCAAGCTTGCGGTGACGCTCAGCGCCTTATTTATTTATTGTTTTATCAAAGATAAGGTTTCGCTTTATTTATGAAAGCCAGTCAATTTTTGTTCGCCACGTTAAAAGAAACGCCTAGTGACGCTGACATCGCCTCAAGTCAATTGATGGTACGCGCCGGTCTTATTCGTAAAATCGCTTCTGGATTGTATATTTGGCTACCGATGGGGCTACGCGTCTTGCAAAAGGTCGAGCGTATTGTTCGCGAAGAGATGCAAAACATCGGTGCGCAAGAAGTGCTTATGCCGATGACTCAGCCCGCTGAGCTTTGGCAAATCACTGGTCGTTTTGATGACTACGGTCCTGAGCTATTACGCTTCAAGGATCGTCATGATCGCGACTTCGTACTAGGGCCGACGCATGAAGAGGTTATCACCAACTTAGCGCAAGGTGAATTGCGTAGCTATAAGCAGCTACCGATTACTTTTTTTCAGATCCAAAACAAGTTCCGTGATGAGATTCGTCCGCGCTTCGGTATCATGCGCGCGCGTGAATTTACGATGAAAGACGCTTACTCATTTCATGTGGATCAAGCATCGCTTGCTAGAACTTATCAAGACATGTTCGAGGCCTATACCCGCATATTTACTCGTTTAGGTCTCGATTTTCGTGCGGTTCAAGCCGACAACGGCTCAATTGGTGGCTTTGCCTCGCATGAGTTTCATGTGTTAGCAGATAGTGGCGAAGATGACATCGCTTTCTCTGATAGCTCTGATTATGCAGCGAACGTAGAGCTTGCTGAATCTATCAGTACTGCGGAGCGTCAACCACCAACAATCGCACGCGAAAATGTGCTCACTGTTGATATGCCGACCTGTGAAGCAGTTGCTGAGCATTTAGATATACCATTAGCCAATACTGTCAAAACATTGATTGTTCAAGGGCATACTGTTGAAGGTGACCCACAGCTTATCGCTATAGTACTGCGCGGTGACCATACCTTAAATACGGTCAAAGCTGAAAAAATCGAAGAAGCGGATGTCCCCTTAACGATGGCATCTGAAGATGCCCTAAAAGCTGCTGGGCTACACAAAGGCTATATCGGTGTTGAACTCGGTATGCCAGTCTTTGTAGATCGTTCGGCCGCAGCATTATCAGATTTTGTCGCGGGCGCTAATGAAGTCAATAAGCATACTATCGGCATGAACTGGGATCGCGATGCTCATATTACGCGTATTGTCGATATTCGTGATGTCGCTGAGGGCGATCCGTCGCCAGATGGTAAAGGCTCATTACACATTAAACGTGGTATCGAAGTCGGTCACATTTTCCAGTTGGGTGATAAATATTCGCAAGCGATGAACTGTAGCGTCTCAGGTGAAGATGGCAAACCGGTTATCTTAATGATGGGCTGCTATGGTATTGGTGTTAGCCGTATTATCGCCGCAGCCATTGAGCAGAACAATGATGAAAGCGGTATTATTTGGCCACCTACACCGGATGTAAAAGATTCTCTTGCGCCATTCGAAGTCGCTATCGTACCGATGAAGTCAAAAGAAGAGACTGTCATGCAAACCGCTATAGCGCTCTATGAAGAGCTAAAAGCGTGTGGTGTTAATGTGCTACTCGATGATCGTAATGAGCGTCCTGGCGTAAAATTTGCTGATCTTGAACTCATTGGCATTCCGCATCGTATTGTGGTTTCAGACCGCAATCTTGCCGAAGACAAGTACGAATACGTCAATCGCCGCGATAGTGAAAAGCAATTATTAAGCCGTGATGAACTAATGGCAATAGTAAGCAACAAATAGTGTAGATAAAAAACCTGAGCTAATAAAAAGCGCCTATCTTTTAATAAGACAGGTGCTTTTTTATTAGCTGAAATAAACTATTTAATATTATACTTCTTAGCTAGTGCTTTACTACGTTTTTGACTCTCATTCGCAGTACAAACATTAGCGTTAATTTGCGCATACACTACAGAGTTATTCATTGGGCCATCGTATTCAAAGTCACACTTATCATTGCGATTCTTTAACCATGCACGCTGTTCTTTATCTAACTGCTGTTTTTGCGTACTACTTAAAGTACGATAAGCGCTGTTATAAATTTTATTAAGGCGATTTTTTTCAACTACAAGCGCATTATTAGCACAATCGTAAGCCACTTCCATATAGCCATCTTCACAGTCATAGCCGTTCTCTAAAAGTTTCGCTTGTGCTGGAGAGGTTAATAGCAATGTTGTACCTATCAAACTCACAAAACCTATTATTACTTTCATAGCAAAAACCTGTTAATTAAAAAATGAAAGCTCATACGTTATAAAGAGTATAAGTAAATTATCAAAAGTAAAAGTCTAAGATCATTGTCGAATCACTCGACTTGGCTTAGGTAGTAGACTTAAATCACTAACTCGACAAGGATTAATATCGATACCACCACGACGCGTATACCAAGCACGTACCATTAATTCGCTCGGCTGATAATATTGGCTCAAGTCTGCAAATATCTGCTCGACACACTGCTCGTGAAAACCATTGTGCTGACGAAAACTCAAAATATAACGCAGCATACTAGCCTGATCAACCGCTTTTTTGCTGGTTATAGTTACTGCTAAAGTTCCCCAATCCGGCTGATTAGTCACCGGGCAATTACTACGTAATAGATTGGAATAAAAAGTAAATGGCTGCTCTGCTTTTTGCTCTGTATCACCACTACTAGCCTGCAAACTTCCTAACAATGAAGCATCAGGATGTATCGTCAATGCCACTTTATCTTTGCTATCCGCTAAAGCATTATCAATACAAATACCATCCGGCTGAGTAATTAGCAATCCTGACTCACTATCACTATCACTTAAATCAATTAACTCGACTTCTACGTCTGCTTGTACGCAAGCCGATAAGTCTTTGGTGATCAGAGTTTGTACTTCCTGCCAGCTAGCAAATTCAGTAAAGTTAATACTATTTAGATACAGCTTTAACGATTTGGACTCGACGATATAAGGCGAGCTTGCCGGAATGCTAAAACGCGCCATCGCTACCTGTGAGATGCCTTGCGTATTCAACCATGACATCTCAAACGCATGCCACCAATCTATGCCAACTTGCAGCTTATCATCTTGCCAGCTAATAGCATTGCGACCGATACTACGAGCGATAGGATATAGCGTCTCTGGACTGTATTCCGTTGGATAGTCAGTAGTTTGCTCGCCTAAAATACCGTGAATGCTCATAAAATACCTTTAGAAATTGGAAGTGTTTTTATTAAAAATATATCTGGATGAAAAGTAGGTTATTTTACCTCAATAAACGCTTTGATAGAAATAAGCTAATTGTTTGAAATAAATCTCCAATCGAGCTTCTTATTTAACCTAGCGAAATTAAGCAAGGCTCTGTGAGTTGGGTATCGTAAGCTTTAGCTAAGCTAGGATCTATACCTCTATTTATATCTATCCATTCAAGATTCGTTTCTTTATCCCTAACCCAATTTTCACATTCGCCAGCACTAATCCTGACAAAATCAACAGCATC
>JBBSUA010000159.1:0-5221 GCA_038235315.1 Pseudomonadales bacterium
AACAGAGAGCGTTTGGGGTATCGGCTGTGATCCCTTCAATGAGGCGGCCGTACGGCAGCTACTAGCGATCAAACAACGCCCGATTGAAAAAGGCATGATTATAGTTACCGATAGAGTAGAGCGTATTACACCGTTGCTAGACCCTCTAGATGCCAAACAGCGCCACATTATTCTGGATAGTTGGCAGCCGTCAGCAAGTCAACGTTCTCCACAAGCACATACGTGGTTGTTGCCTTTATCTGAGCAGCTGAGTGTACCGATTCCTTCTTGGATTACAGGCGTACATAGTAGCGTCGCGGTACGGGTAATCAGCCATCCTCTAGTGCAGCAGCTATGTGCGCAACTGGTCTCAGCGAGCAGCCCCTACGGCTTTATTGTCTCGACCAGCTGTAACTTGTCTGGTCAGCTGCCCGCACTGTCGTTAGATCAAGCGCAAGCCTATTTTATAAATAGCGATTTTTCTAAAGATGTGGGCTATCTACAAGGCGATACATTGGGCTATCAGTTACCAAGCCAAATTCATGATGCAGTAACAGGTCAGATTATTCGCTAGTGGATATAAGTTAGCTTTACTAACGCTCTCTTATTAAAAACCTCATAATTTGATTATAAATAGTAATTTCGATTTATTCCTATCTCACACACGATTAATAATTTCACTATTGACAGAAATAAAAGAATAGCGCAGTATGAATTATTGAATCGTATTTTACTTTTTTAAATGATCTACGAAAATATGCTAAATATTAAATCAGTGAGCAATTATTAGCTATGAAACTAAATCCTGTGACTGAAAAGTTCATTTTACATTGGGGCGAAATGGGGACGCAATGGGGCGTCAATCGAACCATGTCGCAAATCCATGCGCTGTTATATATCATTGGTAAACCGCTAGATGCAGAAGAAATTACCGAAACACTGGGGGTAGCACGCTCAAACGTCTCAAACAGTATTAAAGAGTTACAGCATTGGGGACTAGTACAAAAGGTTTCTATACTAGGCGATAGGCGTGATCATTTCACTACTAATACTGACGTGTGGGAGTTAGCTCGTATCATTGTAGTAGAGCGACAAAAGCGTGAACTTGATCCCACAGTGCAGTTTTTACAAGGATTGATAGACAGTCCTGAGTTTGAGCATGAAAATAGTGAAGTTAAAGCACGTATCCGTGACACTCAAGAGTTTGTACAGACGGTAACGACATGGTCATCTGAGATGTTAAAACTCCCAACGACAGCACTTAAAAAAGTCCTCAAGCTTGGGGCTAGTATCAAAAAGTTTTTGGGTTAGATAAGTAACACTAAAGATATCAAACATAAGGAAGCGTAGATATGAATATTTTAATCAGTGGTGGATCAGGATTTTTGGGTAGTGCGTTTAGCGAAGAGATTATCAAGCGGTATCGAACGCAGGCTAAAGAGGTGCATATTACTTGGCTGACGCGTGATAGTAGTCAAGCACATCCTGATAATGTAGACATGATGACCTATGATGAACTGACCACAACAGAGAGAAGCTTCGATGTGATCCTAAATTTAGCAGGGGCTGGCATTGCAGACTCACGCTGGAGTGATGATCGTAAGAAACTATTGCTCGCCAGCCGGATTGAACCAACCGAGTCAGTATTAGCGTTTATCAAACGCCGCAGCATCAAGCCAAAGCTTTTGATCAGTGGCTCAGCGATTGGCTGGTACGGTACGCAAGGAGATAAACCGTTAACTGAGAGCAGTAGTTTTGAGACTGATTTTTCTCATAATTTGTGTGATAAATGGGAACAGCTAGCGATGACGGCTACTGAGTATGGCGTACCTGTTGCTGTTGTACGTACAGGAGTAGTGATCCATCCTGAAGGCGGTATGTTGGGTAAGCTACTGACACCCTTTAAGTTTGGGGTTGGTGGACAATTAGGTGATGGCAAGCAAATAATGAGCTGGATTAGCCGTGATGATTGGGTAGGAGCAGTCATTTTTATTATTGAAAGGCGTCTCGCCTCGATGACTAACTCTCAGCAAAACCACAACTCGATTGACACTTCAGACACACAAAACGATGCCCCAGCAGTTGTCTATAACTTAACGGCGCCTAATCCAGTGACCAATCACGACTTTACCAAGGATCTCGGAGCATGGTTACACCGTCCCACCTTTTTTACTCTACCAACGCCACTGTTAAAGCTAATGTTTGGTGAGATGTCGACACTTTTGATTGATGGACAAAAGGTGTTGCCACAAGCATTGCTAGATGCAGGCTATGAATTCAAGCAACCAACGCTTGAAAAAGCATTAGAAGAGCAGAGTTGATTAAAGATAAATATTGTTTCATGTGAAACTTAAATAAAAAATACAGCTAGGCGGTTTAATACTTATTGGTATACCGCCTAATTAATTAACTTATAATTTCAGTATTAACAGAAATAACTTAAATAAAAGAAAACTGAAGTAGTTGCTTGGATAGATGAGCTACTGCTTGTTAATTACCAAGGAGAATGTCATGCGCCATCAATCCCTTGCTACTATTCAATGGCAAGACCTACGTGAGCTACGTCCTAGTGAGACTATTTACAACGTATTACTGTCGCTACCTTTTCTATTACTGTCATGGTGGAGTGCATCGCAAGGTATCTGGCTACTCGCGCTGGCAGCCTCCTTTTTCTTTTTTATGGCGGCGCTCAGACAAGCGCATGATTGCTACCACCGTACGCTAGGCGTCAACAAAGTCGCAACTGAGCTGATGTTATTTATGCTGAGTATCACGATGCTATGCAGCACTCATGCGATACGTCATACCCATCTCAATCATCATCGTGATCCGTTGGGCGATAGTGATGTCGAAGGCAACTGGGCACGCCTGCCTTGGTATCAGGCTATATTGGGTGGCGGACTGTTTTCAGTTGCAATCCAATGGTTTGGTTTGACCCATGGCAACAGACGTAATCGGCTATTAGTCATGGTTGATATGCTACTTATTTCAGCGGTAATTATGACCGCATTTATGACTATGCATCCGGTACTGATGTATCATGTATTGGTGATGCTAGTTGCCAATATGATGGTAGGGTTCTTTGCCGTGTGGAGTGTGCATCACGGTTGTGATGAGATCATTTATGCCCGTAGCGAACGTCAGCCACTTATCAATAGGCTAACTTTTAATTTGCTCTATCACGTCGAGCATCATCTTTTCCCCGCAGTACCGACCAATCGTTTACCAGAGCTTGCCAAGCGTTTAGATATCGCTGCACCGCAATGGACGCAACAACCCGTGCTACCAAAAGTAATATCTATCGTGGGACATAAGGTTACGCTCATGCGTACGGTTGATACTAATAAAAATAATAAAGGCATCCTTACCAATAACCACATTAATAGAAAAAACTAGGAGCTATAAAATGATAATTTCAAGTCAAGCAGATAATAACTTAAGCCAAGATCAAGCGGTTATTACGATGTACTATGACAATGCGTGCGTACTATGCAGTACGGAAGCTTATAAGATGCAGTCCCGCAATCTGACAGGGATTCAATTAATGCCAGTAGATAAGGGATTGGATAAATTAAACAAGGCGGGGTTTAGTCGCGTGGATGCTATGACTTATCTGTGCGTACAAGACAGTTATGGCGGTTGGTATACGCATATGGATGCGGTTCGATTACTGTATAAGACGGCAGACGTTAGATGGGCAAAATG
The DNA here is from genome assembly GCA_038235315.1 of Pseudomonadales bacterium. Classification (GTDB taxonomy): domain Bacteria; phylum Pseudomonadota; class Gammaproteobacteria; order Pseudomonadales; family Moraxellaceae; genus Psychrobacter. The sequence goes on from JBBSUA010000159.1 coordinate 3,685, forward strand.
GCTATATCTGCCAGTGGTGAAACAGCTCGGCGATTTTACTTATCCCTATGTCGCTCGTAACCGCTATCGGATTCCAAATTGGATAACCAAGCTTGTTTATGGCCAAGCGTTAACGAAAGCATGTCAAAATGGCGTCTGTAAAATCGCACCTGATAAGCGTTAATTAAAGTTTTGGCACTTATACACGCGATAAACGCTAAAGCAGTTAGGATACCTTGATGTAAAAACGATGAAATTTTCATAGAACAAAGCATCTGTATTCAGAGAGAAGGAATTTCGGCGTAAGATGGTCGACTCTCTATCCAATCAGATATTCTTATGTGGCTCTTCATCATTCTCAGTCAAATACTAATATTAACGACCAGCGCTGTTCTTTTGTGGTTGATTTTGCCCAAGCGTCGTGTCAGTAAGATAACTATCGTATTGGCTGTTTTTATTATTAATAACCTTGCTCTCCTTTACGGACTGAGCGAGTTTTGGCGTGAGCGCTTTTATGTCTATTTAGTAATAAGTATCTTGCAGGGCTTGATGATGTACGCCGCGTTAATAACGGCAGCGTTTATCTTTATTAACAAACGAATACTCAAAAGACCACCTCGCTCTAAACGTGCTCGTATCATGGCTGGTGTGACCTATGTAGGCATCGTTGGACTGGCAGTATTCAATGCGTATTCTCCAGTAGTACACGAGCTGACGGTTACGACGACTAAGCCGATGGACAAAAGCATGAAGATTGCTCTCGTCTCAGATACACACTTGGGCAGATGGTTCGGTAATCGGCAATTGGACAAGCTCGTGAATGTAGTGGATGCGCAAAATCCTGACGTGGTGGTCATAGCGGGCGACATCATGAATGACAGTACCTTTTATTATAATAAAAATAATATGCAGGAGCAGTTGTCAACATTAAGCGCGCCGCTAGGAGTCTATGCTGTGTTAGGTAACCATGATTATTCAGGCAATCACGTCGCGATTGCCGCCGCAGTTGAGCGCGCAGGAATAAAAGTAATTGATAATAAAAACGTATTGCTAGATGATTCCGTGTGGTTGGTTGGACGCTCAGATATTACTGACCCTGCGCCACGTATACTTGCTAAGAGTTTGTTGGCGCAAGTTGACACCGATAAGCCAGTAATATTCTTAGAACATAGCCTTGAATCAACGTCGGCGTTAAAAGGTTTGCCAATAGACTTACATCTATCAGGACATACGCATGGTGGTCAGATATTCCCATTGAACATCCTTCTTAAACGGTTTCAACCACTCATTCATGGTAGCGAAAAAGTGGATGATACGCAGTTTTTGGTGACTTCAGGCTATGGTTTTGGTGCTGTTCCCTTTAGATTGGGTACGCGCTCTGAGATTTGGCTGGTTACGCTAAAATCGTCAAAATAATCTGTAAATGATGAGTTAGTAGATATAGTCAGATGAAAATACAAATGTTATGAGAATTTAAACGCGCTATTGGTATAAATTTCACTGGCGTGCTGAGTTCTCAGAGGCTGCGCAAAATTCATATCAATAGCGCTATAACACT
>JBBSUA010000160.1:0-5216 GCA_038235315.1 Pseudomonadales bacterium
ATCATGCGCATACCGATCAAGATTGTTAGGCAAGTCCTTAGCTAGTATTCCAAGCTCAATCAACTCATCAACGATCTCATCAGCGGCAATCAAGGTTGATGATGCTTTGACATTCTCAGCCCGTGCGTAGTGCAAGTGAGAGTACAAGCTGACATCAGCGACCCGTAACGTATCGTCCTGTCCTGGGATTTGCTGTCCACCATATAGAGCGTTACCGATAGTACGTGCACTGTTGAAAGTCGGCACAAATTCAGCAACATAATCGATGGATTGCTGGCTACGTGCTTGCAGAGGTGCTTTATCCCAACCATCTTCGATATAGTGCACATATTGTGATGGCAGTTTAGGCTGCGCACTAGCTGTGGTAGAAGCCACTAAGCCGTCATCAAATAAGGTAATAAACTTACTCATGCCATGAATCTGAAAATAACCTCCAGGATACGGAGTAAGCTGTGCCATACCTTCCGGTGTACCACGGGCACCATAGATGATGATTTCTGGTATTTGACCACCCGCCTCACCCCAATGAGTGATATAAGACGATTTGAATTCTACCATCCGTGTCACTTTGACCCCAACCATGTCATCGATAATACCAGTACGGAAGCCGCAAGCATTGACGAGATAATCGACTTCAATAGAGTCTGTATTTATAGCATCGAAATCGTCATTGTCGTCACGTTTGACCGATTGGTTGTTCTGCTGATAGTCAATGCGCCACTTAACGACATGATGATCGGCATTGGTACAGTCCGTACAATCAACAGCGACCACTTGCTTGACCTTAGTATCAGTAAAGATGTGCGCATGCTCATATTCTTCTAAAGCTAACTGCGCGGAGGCAGCCAAACGAAAAATATTCCAGCCATATTCTTGTACGACGATTAATGGATATTTTACTTTATTCAAATCAAGGTATTTAGCAACTGGAATCACCCATTCATCGACGTTCGTAGGAATGGCAACTTGCTCACGTTCGGACAATTCTATCAACTGCTCATGGCTATACAATTGATAATAATCTTCGGGTTCACCTAAGACTTTATTACTGGCATCTTGAGCAATAAGATCGCGATAAGCATCGGTTAAGATATCAAGGCGCGGTAATAGATCTTCAGGCAGTCCTTCGTCGCGTGTTGGTACAGCAAACACTGTCGGGCGCACGTCGATAGTGTAAGGATACAGTCGTAGAATATCGATACATTGCTTGAGTAGCGCTACGCAATCTTCGTCAGGAATTTCACGGTACAGATTACCACCAGCATGCAGATGACACATCGGCGGACCATCAATGAGCGATGTTTTCTTTTCGAACAAATAAGTCTCTAGCCCCAACGCAGCAAGGCGGATAGCAATGGTTGCACCTGCCGTACCACCACCAAGGATACCCACACGCTTGGCACGAGGCTGACCAAACTTGCCCGAATCGTTAGAATAAGCGTTGAGCTCAAACGTTCCAAATTTTTTATTACTAGAGAATGGCATCATCTTCGTTTTCACATCCTTAATATCGTGAGCGTCAAAGATATTTATTGTCAGCCTCAATATATGCTTACAACAGTTAGTCAACGCTTCATTTGCTTAATAGTAATGCTAATAGTGTCACACGATTAAAGAGAGTGTGATTTTTGATAGTGTTCGTTATATGAGTGCAATAGTTGGTTAGTTCAATAGATTTATGCAATCAATCTGGCTGTATTCCAAATTGTGTAGTAGACACTAAAGTAGATAACTTTATTTTAGAGAAAATGATAAAAGATATGACAGTAAATACGTAAGAATGTACATCATTTTTGTCAATGAGCACTAATAAGTACTGATAGCACTATTAGTTAAATTTATTAATTAGATATAAATACCACGTAGACTAATAGGTAATATAAATCAATAAGCAAAACTAGGAACAACTAATTAGTTACAAATTATATGAATTACAAATTATACAATTTGTAATTATATGAACCAGTAGAATCAACTTTTATAAGCTTATGCTATATTGAAATAGCTTTAGATTAAGTTTGGTTTACGAAGATTAAATTCATTAAAAATTACCTAACATTATTTTCACTACAAGGAAGTAACTATGAAAAATATTATTATGTTATCGGCGCTCACTGGAGTTTTGACCCTTTCAGGCTGTACGATGATGAAAGAGATGACGGGTATGGATAGCAATATGGATAGCGGCATGATGGACGACAGCCTCACTGCACCAGTAACCATTCAAAATGGCGTGTTGGTCAGCTCATTCAACAGCATGACGCTATATACTTTTGATAAAGATACGATGAACAAATCAAACTGTATGGGTGACTGTGCAAAAGCTTGGCCTGCACTTGTAGCGCCTAGTAACGCTCAGGTCAGTGATCAATATACGACTATTAAACGTGATGATGGTAGCTATCAATGGGTAGTATCGGGCAAGCCGTTATACTTCTTTGTCAAAGACACGCAAGTCAGCGAGATGAAAGGTGACGGTGTAGGTGGCGTCTGGCATACCGTTCGTGCTAAATAAGTTATATGTATTAATTTATAAATGATTTATTTTAGAATAAAGAAACAGCAGCTAACGATTATCGTAGCTGCTGTTTTTATTTGAATTACTATTTAGCATTTAAAGTTAATTGACTCTAATTTAATAGGCTATGAACTTTAGAGACTATAAACGTTGAAGGATAAGATTATTTTTTCTCAACCAGCTCGCCATCGATTTGAATAGGCACATTGGTAGTGATACCGTCAGCAAAGGTGGTCATGCCATAAGCAGCGCGATCAATATTACCAGTAGCTCGGAAGCCAATGACAGGTTCTTTGGTCATTGGGCTGTCAGCAATCTTCTTTAATGTGACCTCTAAAGTTAAGGGTTTAGTCTGACCTAATAAGGTAAAGTCACCAGTGACTTTTGCTTGCTGTGGATTGATAAAGGTTACCTGTGTAGACTTAAAGGTCATTGTAGGGTACTTGGCAACATTAAAAAAGTCATCGGTTTTTAGATGCTTATCACGAGCATCCCAAGAGGTGTCAATACTATCGGTTGCGATGGTAAATTGCATTTGGGTTTGATTGGGTGCTTTGATATCGTAATTCAACGTACCTTCAACATCATTAAAACGACCCATAGTCGTCGAAAATCCTAAATGCTCTACCTGAAAACCGACGCGCGTATGCGAGTTATCTAGCTGCCATTGGCTCGGTATCGCTGCGCTAGCAAGCGTAGTTAGGGCCATTGCTGAAGTGATGAGTAGCGTTTTCGTCAAGTTAGTCAATATAGCGTTGCTCATTATATATAGTCCAAAGTTAGTGATTGTTAATGAGATAGCTTTATACCTTATAATAAAGATAAAGGCTAATATAGAACGGGTTATCATTTATAACGCATCATTACTCAAAAGTCAGTAGCATTATGAAAAATAACTTAACAAACGCGCCCTAATGCATCTATTTTTAACATAATGGTAGTTAATATCATCATACTGTCAGTAGGTTGGTCATTAAACAGTAGGTTGATCATTAAAAATGCTGCTAGTAAAGTCATCATTCAGACAGTTCATACGGTAGCTTGCATCAAACGCCAAAAACCGTTAAAATCGCTTCTCAATTTTCCCGCTGGGGAAAGGCTAAGCGTACAGAGATGTGGTGTTGGGTACTGGAATAAGCCAGTGACGCAATTGCCAGATTAATAATGTCCTTAGTGCCTCAGTTACGTGTGCCCAACCTGACAAATTGTCAATACTATTGAGCATACATCGGACATAGAGAGTTTATTATGCTTAAAGATATCCATCCTAAATACCAAGACGTGTTGTTTCATGATACTAACGCTGACGTGTTCTTTTTGACTCGTTCAACCGTAAAAACCAAAGCCACTCGTGAATACGAAGGCACAGAATATCCGTACTACCCACTTGATATCTCAAGTGCATCGCATCCGTTTTATACGGGCGAGCAGCGTAAAAGCTCTACCGAAGGTCGTGTTGCTAGCTTTAACAAACGCTTTGGTGCATTCGGTGGTCGTAACAAGAAAGCTGTTGATACTGATACTGATACTGCAGAATAAGACCTCCCTACTGGGTGACCTTATTTCGATTATATATTGTTATAGTATTATGATTATAAAAAAACCGCTGAATATTCAGCGGTTTTTTTTGGGTTAAAATTCAGAGAGCTTATCGTATTTTTGGGCTAGCTTGCTTTATTGTTGACGTATCAAGCAGCTCAGTGATCAGCTCCGCCAACTGCTGTGCCCAGTAGCCATACATCAGGCTACTAGGATGAAAACCATCGCTAGCAAACATCACGGCGATATCGATGGGCTGGCCATTGGCATGTTCATTCATCATCCGTGCAAAGTCAGTAGCCATATAGGTGACGCCATCATGCTCAGCACAAACCAGCTGTAATATCTCATCCAGCTTGGTCGCTTTTGCCCCTACAAAACCATTTAATGGGATAGGTAATGCAGGCATTTGCGCCATTTGAGGCAATCTTGCAAAAATTAACTCGCGTACCCCAAATTTACGCTGGGCAATGGTAACAATCTCTTCAAGCTGCTGCTGCCATTGAGCTGCTGAAACATTAGCAGTGGTATCATTGACGCCAACGCTTAACATCATGACATCAACAGGCAAACTAGGCGCTGGCAATATATACAGTCGGCGTAAAATATCAAAGCTAGTATGGCCAGTGGTTGCTTGCACGGACCAATTTAGCTCGCCGAACTGCGTCCTAAAAGCTTCATTAACTAGCGCTTGCTGCTGTAGAGCTGGGATTAATTTACCGGTCAATGCCTCTTGCTGGGTCTGACTACCAACGCCTGCTGCTGCTGAATCACCAACGATCATTAGACTTAACGGCTGTCTATTTTGTGCTGAGCTAACAGCAGCTATCTTGACTCGCCCACAACGTATGCCTTCAGGCTCAGGTAGCCGTACGGTGTCTCGTTTGACCTTAAGACCTTGATACAAGTATATAGGCGCAAGAAATAAATCTTTTGCATTGGCTTTTATTTTAGCAGGAATGACTATTTTGGTCTTTGATACAAACTTTATTTTAGATGTCGCTACCATCCTGCACGCTCCCGAATCGTAGTGAGACTGTCTTCAACCATCAACTTACCATCGATATAAACATCACGTAGCACGTTGTTGGCACTAGCCTCTAAGTCATTGGCTTTAACGGTTTGTAATTGACCGCTCCCGTCTTTTACCAATGCCAAG
>JBBSUA010000161.1:0-5188 GCA_038235315.1 Pseudomonadales bacterium
AAAAACTGAAACCACTGAGACTGCGGCTACCCCTGTAGCAAATGGCGATACGATTAAAGTGGGTATCTTACATTCTTTGTCTGGAACGATGGCTATCTCTGAAACGTCATTAAAAGATACCGCACTGATGACCATTGATGAAATCAATGCCAATGGAGGCGTGTTAGGTAAGCAGCTAGAGCCCATCGTTGTAGACCCCGCTTCTGATTGGCCGTTATTCGCTGAAAAAGCTCGTCAGCTATTAACCCAAGACAAAGTTGATGTAATATTTGGTGGCTGGACATCAGTGTCACGTAAGTCAGTGCTACCTGTCGTTGAAGAGTTAAATGGCTTAATGTTCTACCCTGTTCAGTACGAGGGTCAAGAGCAGTCAGAAAACATTTTCTACACTGGTGCGGCGCCTAACCAGCAAGCTATTCCTGCCGTTGAATACTTAATGAGTCCAGAGGGCGGTAGTGCAGAACGCTTTGTCTTACTTGGGACAGATTATGTCTATCCCCGTACTACCAACCAAATCTTAAAAGCTTTCTTAAAGTCTAAAGGGGTCGCTGAAAAAGATATCATGGAAGAGTATACCCCTTTTGGTTTCAGCAACTATCAGACTATCGTTGGAAACATTAAGAACTTCTCTACCGGTAAAAAGACGGCAGTTATCTCTACCATTAACGGCGACTCAAACGTGCCATTTTATCGTGAACTTGCCAATCAAGGTATTAAAGCCTCTGATATTCCAGTCATGGCATTCTCAGTAGGAGAAGAAGAGCTCCGTGGTATCGATACCAGCTTGTTACAAGGGCATTTAGCAGCATGGAATTACTTTATGTCGGTTAAAAATCCCGTTAATAGCGCCTTCACTAAAAAGTATAAGAAATATGCGCTGGATAATAAGCTACCGAATGCTGACAAGGTTGTGACTAACGATCCTATGGAAGCTACTTACGTCGGTATCAATATGTGGAAACAAGCGGTTGAAAAAGCGGGTACCACTGATGTTGATAAAGTGCGTATTAGCATGGGAGGTCAGACTTTCGACGCCCCATCAGGGTACACATTGAAAATGGATGAAGAAAACCATCACTTATGGAAGCCTATCATGATCGGTCAAATCCGTGCCGATGGTCAGTTCGATGTGATCAGCAAAACGCCAAAAGTCATTCGTGCCGAGCCATGGAGTCAGTACATTCCTAAATAGAGTTGTGGTCACCTAAACCCTAGTCCCTTAATGGTATCAATACCAGCAACCCTTTAGCTCCTCTACTGATAAAAACAATGTTTCAGTAGAGGTTAGAGGAGTGTTGACTGTAAAAAAGGAACCATCATGTCACACTATCCTTCCTATTCTAAAAGTGACGCGCTAGCCGACTACCTTAGCAAGACTTTTATCATCGTCCTGCTATCCTTATCACTCCTCTTCATCACTATCACATCGCCTGCCTATGCTCACGAGACGCAAATAGTACATAGCCACGAGCGCGATAAGACAACATCCATCAATACTGTAGCAGCGACATCTAATGCCACGAGTGACGATAGCTTACTTGCTCAAGACTATAGCTTGCTTGCTCAAAACAAGCAGTCTCTGACTACGCCAACTGATCTAGCGATAAGTAAAGGGGATGCAATTGAACAATTTGTTGCCGCAGACTTTGGCAGACGCCAAACCATGCTCAATCAGTGGCCAGGGTCAGTTGAGAGTCTAGATACTTTAGTTGAGTTGATAAAAAATGATGAGCTCTACCAAGGCAATGGTGGGCAAACTTACCTACTTAGCGCTAATGATGAGCTATTTACTTACCCTGCTAAGCGGTTGACCACAGAGTGGCCCAGCGACTTAGCGCAAGTGACTTTGACCAATGCTCTACGCTCAGCTTTGGTGTTTGGACAAGCCAAAGTTAAGCTTGAATCAGACGATCCTAAGCAACGTGTGCAGGCAGTTGCCATCTTAGCGGACAATATCGAACAGCTAGATCCAGCACTCATCAGTGCTGCCGCTACGAATGAGGAAGACGTCGATGTCAAAACGGCGTTAAATATCTTGCAAGCGAGGATTGATTTTAGGGATGGCGAGGTCGCTAAGCAAATTGCAGCGCTTACCGTGCTTGCCGATAGCGATAGCCCGCAAGTCTTAGTCGATGTCAAACAGGCATTGGCGGCGGACGATATCGATCCTGTGCTCAAATCGAGCCTGTTAGACGCTGAGGCAAGTATCGAGCGACGCATCACCATCAGTACTTGGATAGGACATATCTTTACTGGTATGAGTACCGCCAGTATCTTGTTATTAGCAGCACTTGGTCTTGCCATTACCTTTGGGCTGCTTGGTGTCATCAATATGGCGCACGGTGAGCTGATCATGATTGGCGCTTACGCCACTTATATGGTGCAAAACCTATTTCAAGCGTATTTTCCCGGTATGGCAGATTGGTATTTGGTTGCCGCTATACCCGTCGCTTTTTTAGTCAGTGCCATTATCGGCATGATTATCGAACGAATCGTTATTCGACCGCTTTATGGACGTGAGCTTGAAACCTTGCTGGCAACCTTTGGTGTCAGTCTGATTCTTATGCAGTTGGTAAGGATGATATTTGGCGCGCAAAACGTTGAAGTTAGTAATGTCGCCTGGTTGAGCGGTGCCTATCAAGTGTCCTCGAGCCTGGTACTCCCTTTCAACCGTATCGCTATCATCGGCTTTACCATCATCATTCTTATGCTACTGGTGTACTTACTTAATAAGACTCGCTTCGGGCTATTTGTGCGCGCCGTGACTCAAAACCGGCAAATGGCGCGCGCGGTTGGTATCTCATCTGCCCGTATCGATATGTTAGCTTTTGGTCTTGGTTCAGGACTAGCAGGTCTCGCGGGCTGTGCGTTAGCGCAAGTAGGCAACGTCGGACCTGACTTGGGTCAGACTTATATTATTGATGCATTCTTAGTCGTCGTCGTTGGCGGTGTTGGGCAAGTATGGGGCGCTGTATTGGCATCTTTAGGTCTTGGTGTCAGTGGTACTGTGCTTGAGATTGGCATTGGTGCTGTGATGGCTAAGATTGTATTACTGGTTCTTGTGATTTTGTTTATTCAAAAACGTCCACAAGGTTTATTCGCCCTCAAAGGCCGTTTTGTGGACTAAGGAGAACCTAATGCGTTTGACTCAATTATTATCTGATTCCCCACGTAACTCCATTTTGATTGGTTTATGTTTTTTGGTGCTACTGATATTGCCTTGGCTACACCTACTACCTGAAACTTCTAGTTTGTACCTGTCTGCTTACTGGATAACGCTCATCGGTAAAATAATGGCACTGGCTATGGTAGCACTGGCTTTAGACTTGGTGTGGGGCTATGCCGGCATCCTAAGCTTAGGTCATGGTCTTTATTTTGCGCTAGGCGGTTATGCCTTTGGTATGTACTTGACACGTGAAACGGCTGGCGCGGGCTTGCCAGACTTTATGCGCTTCTTAAGTTGGACCGAAATGCCGTGGTATTGGGCGGGCACTCAACATTTCTGGTGGGCGATGGCTCTAGTGGTATTAGTTCCGGGTCTGGTCGCTTTTATCTTTGGCTATTTTGCATTTCGCTCAAAAATTAAAGGGGTTTATTTTTCGATTATCACTCAAGCTATGACCTACGCTGCAGCCTTACTGTTTTTCCGTAACGAAACAGGCTTTGGTGGTAACAATGGCTTTACAGGTTTTACCACGTTGTTAGGTTATGACATCACTGCTGCTTCAACGAGAGCTGTGTTGTGTTTTACTACCGCTTTGGCTCTGCTACTGTCATATCTTGGACTACGCTATCTTATGAGTCAGCCTTATGGGCGCGTGCTCGGTGCCATCCGTGATAGTGAAAATCGCTTGCAGTATTTAGGCTATCGCACGCTTTGGTACAAGCTTTCGGCTTGGGTGTTATCTGCGATAATTGCTGGTATCGCAGGTGCCTTATATGTACCGCAAGTCGGCATCATTAACCCAGGCGAGATGAACCCTGTCAACTCTATCGAGATGGCAGTATGGGTGGCTGCCGGTGGAAGAGGTTCACTCATTGGTGCCATTGTAGGCACTGGCGCAGTGAATGCGATTAAGACTTACTTTACGGTGGCCTACCCTGAGTTTTGGTTGCTTATTCTAGGTGGATTATTCGTGGTGGTTACTTTGTTTCTACCTAACGGGATCATTGGCGTACTTGATCGTTTTAAGAAGGAAAAAGAATAATGTCAACAGTACCTAACGAAACTGACCATAGTATCAATACCCCAACTAGGACTCTTAAATCTGCTAACAACATAGCGACGGCAGGAATTATGTCTACCCGACCAGTAACTACTTTGGCTGAAGATTATGGAGATAGTAGTGGCTTAGCACATCCTGTCCCTAAATCAGGTCCAGATATGAGACATGGTATTGCGCTTTATTTGGAAGACGTTAGCGTGTGGTTTGACTCGTTCCGTGCACTCAACGATTTATCTTTATACATTGAGGCGGGCGAGCTACGCTGCATCATCGGTCCTAATGGCGCAGGTAAGACCACTTTAATGGATGTTATCACTGGTAAAACACGTCCAACTAAAGGTAGCGCATTTTTTGGTCAAGTACATAATTTATCAACGCTATCTATCGAGGAAATAGCTGAAGCAGGCATTGGTCGTAAGTTTCAAAAACCAACCGTATTTGAGAAATTCACCGTCCTCGATAACTTAATGCTTGCGGCGCCAAAGAATAAGCGGGTATCAAAAAGCTGGTTTACTAATATTGATGCCGAAATCAAAGATACACTTGACTCAACGCTTGATCAAATACGCTTAAAAGACATGATCAACAAGCCAGCCGGACTGTTATCTCATGGTCAAAAGCAGTGGTTAGAAATCGGGATGTTATTGATGCAAAGACCAAGACTTATCTTGCTTGATGAACCAGTGGCAGGCATGACAGATGCCGAAACTGAGCATACTGCTGAGTTATGTCTGCGCCTCAAAAAGAATCACACCTTAATAGTGGTTGAACATGACATGACCTTTATCAACGCCATAAGTGAGAAAGTGACGGTTTTAGCAAATGGCGCTATTTTGGCTGAAGGGACGTTGAGCGAAGTACAGAACAATGAGGCCGTTATTGAGACTTACTTAGGTCGATAATAGATAGTAGCCCTTAAACCTGACTTAAAAAAGAGTAAAGGTATTAATATGTTAGAAGTC
>JBBSUA010000162.1:0-5163 GCA_038235315.1 Pseudomonadales bacterium
GTGTAACACCAAGTGCGTCCTTACTGGTTAGACCGTCGACTACAACGGTTGAATAGATATGTCTATGGATAATGCAAATATTAATGTCGCTTATGGCGATACTGCTAAGACTTATTATGGTATTGGTTTATCTGCATTAATTCGGTTGCACAGGAACAAAGCGATCAATTTCAGTCGCCATTCCCGACATGACAAACTCCATTTCGAACACCCGCGCTTCTGCTAAAGAAAATCCTTCAGGATTCTCGCCAGTCAATAAGCTAGCAAGATGAGCGACGATAGACATATGACAGACCACGACTAAGCATTCTGTCTCAATATGACCAAGCTCTATCAATGCTGTATGGGCATCATCAGATGGCGTAAGGTTACTCTGAACTGATGACTGTACGTCGGGTGCACGGGACTGCAATTGAGCTAGTGTCTGTTGCGCTCTATCATAAGGACTAACTACGAAGTAATCAGCTTTATAATGTGTCGTTATATACTCAGCAGTCTGTGCCGCTTGCTGTTGACCAAAATCTGTTAACTGACGTGCACTATCTGGACGCGTCTCATCTTCAGCTTGCCCATGACGCATCAATATAATTTTCATAGTCATCCTCGATTTGAACTGTTATTCGCTTTGATCTTCATCATCAGTCGGAGTATTGCTTGCTGCTTGCATTTGCGCAGTCAACTCAGCATTACTATGATCATGTGGCATCACAAATTCGACATCGCTACGGAATCCTGCTTCCATTAGGTGCAAGGCCACGCCAAGTGCTGCTTTGTCCTCATAAATCACCGCATACAAAGCATGAGTGATTGGCATATAAATACCGTCTTTAGTGGCTTTTTCGTGTACTTGCTGAATAGTATTTACCCCTTCAGCAGTTTGACCCAACTTTTTGATAGCGGCGTCAATACTCATACCACGTCCGAGCATATTACCAATTCGATAATTGCGACTAAGCTCTGAGCTACAAGTCGCATACAGATCGCCAACCCCTGACAAGCCTAAAAAGGTCAAGGGATTAGCGCCCGCTTCAGCACCGAAGCGGCTCATCTCAGCTAAAGAACGAGTCAACAGCATGGCTTTCGTATTTTCACCGACATCATAAGCCGCTGCCATACCCATCGCAATGGCATAGATGTTTTTTAGCGCTCCGCCAAGCTCCACGCCACGAATATCATCACTGGCAAATACGCGAAAGAATGCACTGTGTAGCGCGGCTTGTACTGCATGGCGCAGTGGTTCTGAATCACTGGCTATCACAGTTGCAGACGGCATGTTTTTCATGATTTCTATGGCTAAATTGGGACCTGACATCACTCCAAAGTTAACTTCTGGCAACTCATCTTTAATGATATCGCTCATGAACGCAAAAGTATCTTTTTCCATTCCTTTGGTCAAGGATACGATAGATTGCCCCGTAATATACGGCGCAATACTCTTGAGAGTCTCACGAAAGGCTGAGCTAGGTACCGCAAGGAAAATAATGTCTTTATCTTTGACAGCAGCTTCTAAATCATAACTGTACTGCAAGCGATTATCGAGCTTATGACCAGGCAAATATTTCTTATTCATGCGCAGCTTTGACATAGACTTAACAGTGCGCTTGTCACGTACCCAAAGTGTGGTATCACAACCGTTACGAGCTGCTAAGTTTGCCATTGCAGTACCAAAGCTACCACCACCCAAAAAAGCTAAGCGTAATTTGGAGGGCGCTTCATAAGGTTTTTCCATATTCTTGGCAACATCAGCCTCAACAATACTAGGGTCTAAGCTAGGATTTGCTTTTTTGCGTCCAAGGCCTGCTTTGGTTGCACGATCAATAATACTCGCTAGCATACTATTTGATCTCTGCGCATTGTTTTGATCATCGCTGCTATTATCAGTGTGGTCTTTGACTGACCTTTTTATACTTTTATCGGTAGGTACATTTTTGCTCGCCGCTTTTTTATTGGCATCTGCTTTATTAGCATCTTTATCAGCGGTGTTCTTATCAGTAGAACTTGTCATATCCATTTATCCGTGTTGACCGACTTATAGCATTCATGCAGCTTATACTGTCTGCATAAAAAGGTATAGCGTTATGTGATACTCACAATTTAATTTAAGCCGTTATCAAAGTATAGCGACTAGGACTCAAAGCGTAATAGAGGCTCAATATCGATAGGTTTGCGTGCTGGTGTATCACAAGGGCTACTACCTGTATAAACAAAAGCCGTCACATAATCCTCTTCACTAACGTCAAAATAGGCTTTCACTGCAGGCTCGTTACACAGTAATCCAGTACGCCATACCGTGCTAAATCCTTGCGCTTTTAATGCTAATATTAAGTTTTGCACCGCAGAACCGGCACTGAGCATTTGCTCAAATGGCGGGACTTTTTTGTGTTCTTGCATGTGGGTAACCACGGTAATAATAACTGGCGCCCGCAAAGGTAAATTGGCTGCTTTTTTACGTGATTTTTCAGATAAGACTTCACCGTCACGCTCTGCCTGAGCTTCAGCCGCAGCAACCAACGCCCGACCCAATTGATGTCGTGCATTGCCTTCGGTAACAATAAAACGCCATGGACGCAGTTTTTTGTGGTCAGGTGCCGTTGCCGCACAGCTAATAGCCGCTCTAATTTGCTCATGAGTAGGCGCAGGAATACTTAAGTTACCGATACTGCGTCTTGAATTGATCCAATTGATCAATTGTTCGTCCGTTACTTGGGCGTTAGCCTGAGTTTCGGCAGTATTCGTAATAGTCTTTAACTCTGTACCGTCGCCATTGGTCTCTGCATCACTATCTGTCTCTAAGCTCATCGCTTATCCTTATTTGTTGTCAAAACTACGCAGCATCATCTAAGCGATGCTTCATTTTTAGATAATCTTCTGACTGCATCTCAAGCAGTCGTGAACGAGTCCGTTCTATTTCAAACGCCAGTTTTTCACCTTGATAGAGATCAAGAATCGACTGCTCTGCTCGGATTAATAGTTTAACGCGCCGATCATAAAATTCATCAACCATATAGATAAATCGACGCGTTGGATCTCTCAAATCATCTGTTAACGATGGCACTGCATTGACCAATACAGTACTGAATTGATTGGCAATTTCAATGAAATCAGCAGCTGAGCGCGGCTGCATACATAAATGTCTAAAATCACAAAAAAGAATAGATTCTGTACGTGCGTTTATTTTGATTTCACGACCGTTAATGGTAATAGGTTCACTACTAATTTTTAGATTATTTGAGAGACTAGCAAACCGGTTTGCGAGCCAATGGTGATTGTCTTTAGTCATAGGTGACTTATATAGCTCAGCTTGTTGTAGAACACGCAAGCGATAATCAATACCTGAGTCAATATTCATCACCATCGTGTGGTCTTCGACCTCAGCGATAGCAGGCATAAACCTATTACGATGCAGACCGTCTTTATATAGTCCTGATGGCTCAATGTTTGAGGTGGCAACTAGAGTTATGCCGCGATTAAACAGCATAGTGAACAGATCACCTAAAATCATCGCATCGGATACGTTTGAGACAAAAAACTCATCAAAGCAAATAATAACGGCTTCTTTATAGATAATGTCGGCTACTTTTTCAAGCGGATCGCTCTCACCTTGAATGGCGTTAAGCTCATGGTGTACTCGTTTCATAAAGTGATGAAAATGCTGACGCATCTTGCGATCGATAGTCAACGAATCGTAAAACATATCCATCATCCACGTCTTGCCACGTCCAACGCCTCCCCACATATACAGACCTTTTGGCGCAGCAGGCTTAGCTTTTAAAAAGCTGAAAAAGCCCTTTTTTTGCTCTCCTGTAGCATTGAGTTGATGGAATAGCTCATCAAGATAACTCATGGCCTGATACTGCTGTTCGTCTCGGGTAAAGTCATCGGTACTAACGGCTTGCTCGTAGCGCTGCAATGGAGATAATCTCATAATGCGACTCATCATTATACAAAGTAATAAAGTAATGTGTTGATACCGTCAGTTGCCACTAACTTATGATTTTTACACTGAGATAGTGGTGGCTGATATATCAGAATGATTCACTATATTCATTCTTTAGGTTAACACGGCTTAAAATACAACTAATAATCAATTAAATTTATAAAAATACAATGGCACTTTATGCTAGTCAAAACTATGCTGCTCTAGTACCTTTTTTAGCTCAGACAAGCGCCCATGAAAAAAGTGCCCAGCATCGTCAACCACACTCACAGCAATTCCTAAACGTTCAGCGAAAGCTTGCATATTAGCAGGATCAATGACCTCATCCGCATTACCATAAATCTCAAAAGTCTTGTCGACTGGTAAGCTTAGATTATCGCTATCATTTTTTTCTATAGATGGCGAAATAAGGGCTACTTTTGATATCTCAAAATCACTCAATCCCCATACATGTGGCGACACTAAGACTTGTTCAGCGACGCGGGCTGTGATGTATCCACCAAAAGAGAAGCCTCCAAGCCATAGTTTACGCGCAGTTGTCTGCCCTGCAATCCATTGTAACACGGTCATAGCATCGAGTACTTCGCCGTCGGCATAATCATGCTCACCAGTAGACTGCCCTACACCGCGAAAATTAAAACGTACGACGTGCATGCTATTGTCACGCGCAAATCGATACATGGTCGTAACGACTTTATTATTCATCGTTCCTTCAAACAGCGGATTGGGATGACATAGCAATGCTACGGTGTCAGTATTGGGATCATTAGGATTGTCTTGTTGCCATAACGCATCAATCTCTAACACGCCAGCAGGAGCAGGAATCAAAGGCATAATTGTCATTACGAGTTAAAAAGTTGCTTCAATTATCCTAGATATGATTTATATTTCAAGTTATTTGCTGTGTCACTGCGCATTTACTTTATTTTATAGGGTTTAGGGCGTGTCCTCAATCTGAACGAAAGCGACTAAATGGGCTAAAAATCGCTATGATGGTGCAACATGACGGCAATATCCAACACAATAACCACCTAGACGCTAAGGATATAAATGGGATAAATTTGCATGGTTTATTAACTCAATTTTAATTTATTTTTTTGACTCATTTATAGGGATATCTTATGAAAATTTTTAGTAAATCGGCTACGCTGACTGCTATTCTAGTAGCAGCACTTGCACTGAGTGCTTGCCAAAGCACCCCTTCAGCTCCCGTAATTCAACGGGCA
>JBBSUA010000163.1:0-5156 GCA_038235315.1 Pseudomonadales bacterium
CTGTGATGAAGCGATCTATCTTGGTGGCTCTGCTCCTAAAGACAGTTATCTTAAAGGCGATGCCATCATTGCGATTGCCAAAGAGACTGGCGCACAGGCTATTCATCCTGGCTACGGATTTTTGAGTGAGAATGCGGACTTTGCGCGAGCCTGTCATGATGCCGGTTTAGTCTTTATTGGACCGTCAGCCGCCGCCATTCGTGCAATGGGTGGCAAATCTGAGTCCAAACGCTTGATGGAAAAAGCAGGCGTGCCACTCATACCGGGCTATCATGGCGACAATCAAGACGGAGAGTTTTTGCGCGCCCAAGCCGATGAGATCGGTTATCCGGTATTGATTAAAGCCAGTGCTGGTGGCGGTGGTAAAGGGATGCGCGTGGTTGAGCAGAGCAGCGACTTTATCAGCTTACTCGAGTCCTGTCGCCGCGAAGCCATAACCAGCTTTGGTAATGATCAAGTATTGGTGGAGAAGTACGCGCTCAAACCCCGCCATATCGAAATCCAAGTATTCGGTGACACTCAGGGTAATTATGTACATCTATTTGAGCGTGATTGCTCAGTACAACGCCGCCATCAAAAGGTTTTAGAAGAAGCCCCAGCCCCAGCAGTAGATAACTCAATGCGTGATGCGATGGGCGCGGCTGCCATTGAAGCTGCTCGGGCAGTTGATTATGTCGGCGCTGGTACTGTTGAGTTCATCGTTGAGCAACGCGCTGATGCCATGAATTTTTATTTTATGGAGATGAATACGCGTCTGCAAGTTGAGCATCCGGTAACTGAAGCGATTACGGGTGTGGATTTGGTTGAATGGCAATTATTAGTTGCAGCGGGTTTGCCATTACCTAAAACTCAAGATGAGCTAGTGACTAACGGTCATGCTATCGAGGCGCGAATCTGTGCTGAGAATCCTGATAATGATTTTTTGCCAGCGACAGGTAGTTTATTCACTTATCAAAAACCTGAGCATAGTACCTTTATCATTGATGACGTTCGTATTGATGATGGGGTACGTGAAGGCGATGTCATCAGCCCGTTTTATGACTCTATGATTGCCAAACTCATCGTTCATGCACCGACTCGCGAGCAGGCATTGGCTAAGCTCGATCGGGCATTGGCGCAAACCCGTATCGTGGGATTGCCCAATAACGTAGCATTTTTACGCTATGTCATTAGTAGCGATTCTTTTAGTCAAGCCAATCTTGATACAGCACTCATTGAACGTGAGCGCGACGATCTCTTTGATCAGCAACCGCTTAAATTATCTACTCTTATTGCGACTGCCATTGTACAAAAACTGGCAATTGAATCATCCATGCAACAAAATGACCCCTTTAGCCACTCTACGGGATTCCGTGCCTATACGGATTATACGCGCCAGTTTAGCTTTGTTTATGATGAGCAGCAGTATTTAGCACACATTAGTCAGTGGCACAATGCACTTTATTCAGATCATGCTAGTGCTAAAGGAAGTGCTCAGCCCAGTAGCTTTGAGCTGGTTATTGAGCGTGTTGCTGAGGATATTGAGCAGTCTGCTTCTTTGTCGGATTCTGTGTACGACGGTCATGTCAGCTATGATAGTAGCGATGGGCACAATCATATTTTATGGTTGGATGGTGCGCGTATTAGCGCACAAAGCTGGGTACATAAAGAAATCGTCTATGTCTTTACCGATGTTGGGCGTGACCACATTACGCTGATCGATGTTATGGCGCATGTTGGTGAGGACAATGCTGTAGTTGGCAGTCTCAAATCACCAATGCCCGGACAGGTCATTGCGTTTAAAGTAGCCATGGGCGACACGGTAAAAAAAGGTGAGCCGCTAGCAGTCATTGAAGCGATGAAAATCGAGCATACCATTATTGCGCCAACTGATGGTGTGGTCGCAGAGTTGCTATTTGCTGCGGGTGATTTGGTTGCCGATGGTGATGAGCTATTGCGTATCGATGCTGTTGCTGATAGTTAATTAAGTTGGTTTAGTCAAATGGGTAGACATTTTTACCATTTGCAGATGTCGTCTACACACGATGATAAGCGTATTTATTTTATTCCATCTTATTTATAAAGTTTTCAGTAGAATAAAAAGGATAATAGGTATGAGTCACTCGTATCCAGACCACGTATTGATTGTTGATGTCAGTCCGCGTGATGGCTTGCAAAATGAGTCTGAAAATGTACCGACAGCGGTGAAGCAAGCTCTGATTGAAGACTTAGTAGCCGCAGGAATTAAAAAGCTTGAAGTTACTAGTTTTGTCTCGCCAAAATGGGTACCGCAAATGAGCGATAATGGTGAGCTGTTGACGGCGCTTGAGCCTAGTAGGCAGTCTGATGTCTGTTATTCAGTACTCGTGCCTAATATGCGAGGTTTTGAAAACGCCATAACTTATCGTCCTGATGAAATCGTAATCTTTGGCTCAGCTAGTGAAGCTTTTAGCCAAAAAAATATCAATTGCAGTATTGATGAGAGTATTGAACGTTTTGCGCCTGTTGCTGCTGCGGCAAAAGCGCAAGGGATCAAAGTACGTGGTGTTATTTCCTGCACTGTTGGTTGCCCTTATGAAGGTGAAATTGACCCCAGTAAAGTAGCTTATGTCACCAAGCGCTTGGTTGAGATTGGTGCAGAACAAATTGGCATCGCAGACACCATTGGTGTGGGTACACCTATCAAGGTGCAACGTGCGCTACAAGCTGCGCTTGAGCATGTCGATATATCAGCGTTGTCTGGGCACTTTCATGATACTTATGGCCAGGCATTGAGCAATACTTTAGCGGCGCTGCAAATGGGTGTTCGTGAATTTGATACCTCTGTTGCGGGGCTTGGTGGCTGTCCGTATGCGAAGGGTGCAACGGGCAATGTGGCAACCGAAGATGTGGTATATATGCTGCATGGCATGGGTATCAACACAGGTATTGATTTGGATAAATTGGTGAGGGCTGGTGAGCGTATAAGTGCATTCCTAAAACGCCCTAATGGCTCAAACGTCGCGCGAGCGTTGATTAGCAAACGTTTATCTCAATAAACGGCACAATATAGTCAGTTCGAAATAAAACCGATACGTCAATATTGTCGCGCTGCTGGTATACATTTTACTTGCTTGCTGTGTCTACGCTGACAGATGCTGCGCAAAATATATCCCAGCAGCACTATATATTTTTTATTAGTAAATCGACCCTATCAGAAATAAATACATAGTCAGTTTCGTATGGTCGATATAAATTTTCATTAGATTAACGCCATTTTCGCAATAGATTAAACAATGAACAATAAGGAAGGATTATGAGTTTACCCGGATTAAATTTTCAGCTTGGTGAAGATATCGATGCGTTACGCGATGTTGTTCAGCAATTTGCGGCGAATGAGATTGCCCCGCGTGCTAGCGAGATTGATAGTAGCGATCAGTTCCCAATGGATTTATGGCAAAAAATGGGTGATTTAGGTCTACATCGCATAACGGTACCGGAAGAATACGGCGGTGTCGATATGGGCTATGTCGCGCATATGGTCGCTATGGAAGAGATTAGTCGTGCCTCTGCCTCTGTAGCACTAAGCTATGGCGCGCATTCGAACCTTTGTATCAATCAGATTAAACGAAATGGTAGTGAGGCACAAAAACAGAAATTTTTACCTAAATTGCTAAGCGGTGAGTTTATTGGTGCGCTTGCCATGAGTGAAACGGGTGCTGGATCCGATGTGACTAGCATGTCCCTAAAAGCGGAAGAAAAAGACGGTCATTACCTATTAAATGGTAATAAAATGTGGATTACCAACGGTCCTGATGCCGATGTGATGGTCGTCTACGCCAAGACTGCTCCTGAGCTTGGTGCTAAGGGCATTACTGCTTTTATCGTTGAAAAAGGCATGTCTGGTTTTGGTACGGCGCAAAAGCTCGATAAACTGGGAATGCGTGGTAGTCATACGGGTGAGATGACATTCAAAAACGTTGAAGTGCCAACTGATAATATTTTGGGTGGCGTAAACAATGGCGTCAAAGTATTGATGAGTGGCTTAGATTATGAGCGCGCAGTGTTAGCAGCGGGTCCTATTGGCATCATGCAGTCAGTGATGGACAACGTTGTGCCTTATATCCATGACCGCAAGCAATTCGGGCAAGCCATCGGCGAGTTTCAGCTGATCCAAGGTAAAGTTGCTGATATGTATACGGTGCTACAAGCAGGACGTAGCTTCTTATATACCGTTGGTAAGAACCTCGATGCGCTAGAAGCAGGTCATAGCCGTCAGGTGCGTAAAGATTGTGCTAGCGTCATATTGTGGTGCGCAGAAAAAGCAACATGGATGGCAGGCGAGGGCATTCAAATATTTGGTGGTAATGGCTATACCAATGAGTATCCGCTAGGTCGTTTATGGCGTGATGCAAAATTATATGAGATTGGTGCGGGGACTAGCGAGATTCGCCGCATGCTTATTGGGCGTGAATTGTTTAATGAGACTAAGTAAATTGAATATAATAAAGTGAAAAATAGTAAAAATGTCATGTAATAAAAAAAGCAGTAAGTCTCAGACTTATTGCTTTTTTGTTTTTTGACGAGCGGCTGTTTCTACAGCATAATTATTGTTTACTATACTCAAAATATCGTGCCAAACCATTCAATAATAAATCATCACGTATTCGTACCGAACGATTGACGTGTTGGGCAATCATACTGGCATCACCGCCAGTCATGATTAGCTCAAAGTTAGGATGACGTTGGCTAATCTCATTGATAGCACCCACAATAGACAATAGAATACCGCGATGTACTGCATCCTGCGTAGTCACGCCTTGGATCATACTATCGAAGCTACCGTTTGAGATAGTAATCTGCTTAGTACCCGAAAACAACGACTCACGTTGAAGGTAAATACTAGGAAAGATGTAGCCGCCCAAATGCTGAGCATGATCGATAAGATCAATCGTGACGGCGGTACCACAGCCAATCACACACTGGCGTTTTTTCTTATCTACTGCGCCAAGCATCTGTAGCCAACGATCGCAACCCAATTGGTCAGCGTTGTACGCGCTATGCATGAGTGGATGAGTTGCGTCGACGTTGACAAACTCAAAAGGAATATCCAGTCGACCCAAAGTTTCTGCAACTTTGACATTAAGCGCGTCACCCAACACTGAGGAAATACCGATAAAGTCAGGAGCGTAGCGCTC
>JBBSUA010000164.1:0-5082 GCA_038235315.1 Pseudomonadales bacterium
TCCGATTGTTCGTTTGGATAAAGATTCTCAGGGATTAATCTTTTTGACCAGTAATGGCGATTTGGTCAATAAGGTTTTACGGGCTGGTAATAATCACGAAAAAGAGTATCTAGTGACGGTGAACAAGCCGATAACGGATAGTTTTATTGAGGGTTTAGCCAGTGGTGTGCCAATGCTTGGCAAGATGACGAAAAAATGCCCAGTCACTAAGGTGGCACCGACCGTGTTTAACATCACGCTAGTACAGGGATTAAATCGTCAAATTCGTCGTATGTGTGAGCATTTTGGCTATGAAGTCGTGAAGCTTGAGCGTACGCGGATTATGAATGTCAGCCTTAAGGGTACTCCTGTTGGAGACTGGCGAGATTTAACACCAACAGAGCTGTCTGTTTTGCTCAAATCTATAGAAGACTCTTCTTCGCAGGACAGTCATTCGGGCAAGAAGTCTCGTAATGCGCCACGAAAAAAAGCTCGTACTGATACCTCATCAAACTCAAAAGCGTCTGCAAAATCAACGGGAGCCGCAAAGGGAAATGCTAAACATCCCAAGGATGGTGCTAGAAAACCAGCGGGTTCTAAAGGTAAAGATAGACGTCCTTTTGGTGATAGCAAGAAGTCTGGAGGCAATGGTAAGCCTGCTGCAAATGGTAAACGCCCTTCAAAAGGCAGAAGTTCTAAGAAGCGGTAGCGGGCTTTGCGACCATAGATTGAGGTGTAGTGGTCAACCAATTCGGACACTTGATAAGAGATACAGTGCAAAAAGCCAGACAACTTAAATTGTCTGGCTTTTTTGATATTTAATGAATATTCACCTCTAACCATTACCCTGTGTTGCGTAGACCTGCTGCTAAGGCATTAATACTACGGATTAATGGATCTTCAACGTTAAGGTCATCACTAACATCATCATTAACGTCTTGATCACTATCGTCTGTATTTTCCTGCTTCCTAGACCGTTTTAACAGCTCGATTTGAATATAGTTAATCGGATCTAAATAAGCATTTCGCCATTGTAGGGAAGCGGCAAGATTTTGCTGGCTAGACAATAAGGATTCTTGGTCAAGCAAAGAGTTTAAGCCTGAATAGGTCAGCTCATGTTCCTCAGTGACCGCGGTCATAATCTGTTCACGTAGCGTCTCATCATCACATAACTGGCTATAAGCACGAGCAATACTCATCTCAGATTTGGTAAATGCCATTTCTATATTGCTAATAAAGACGCTAAAAAATGGCCAGCATTTATTCATCTCTTTCATTAAGTCTTCATCATCGACGACACTATGTAAAGCACTGCCTACACCATACCAAGCAGGTAAGGTAAAGCGTGCTAACGACCAGCCAAATACCCAAGGAATTGCACGCAAAGTAGTTTTGCTCGGCAGACCTTTTTTACGGTGCGCTGGGCGTGAGCCAATATTTAATAAGGAGATTTCTTGTACAGGGGTCGCTTGTGAGTAGAACTGATAAAACCCTTCAGTATTATCGGTAAGTTCGCGATAACGCTGCTCACCCGCATCTGCTAAACGCGCAAAGAGCGCTTCATAATGTGGCAGTTCAGGCGGTTGTACCACGAATCTTGAGGAGCAGGCTTTGAGTGTACCCGTGATGCCCATCGTCAGCTCAAATACCGCGGTATCGGTATTAGCATACTTGGCATAAAGCACTTCGCCTTGTTCGGTGACTTTAATCTGTCCATGCAGCGTACCCGATGGTTGAGCGGCGATGGCTTTATGGGTTGAGCCACCGCCGCGACTCACTGAGCCACCACGTCCATGAAACAGGCGCGTTTTGATATTATACTTTTTGGCGATACGGTTAATAGTTTGTTGCGCGCTATAAAGCTGCCATGCGGAGGTGATAATACCGCCATCTTTCGATGAGTCAGAATAGCCCAGCATGATCTCTTGGGTATTGTCTGAGTGCTGCAATAAACCGCGATAAAGTGGATTGTCCAGCACAGCAGGTAAGATTTTATCGATATTTTTAAGGTCTTCGATGGTTTCAAACAACGGCGCTACGGGCAAGTCAGCTGATAGTTGCCCGTCATCATCGACTCTACATAAGCCTGCAAAGCGCATTAACAACAACACTTCTAATAACTGACTGGCATTATTAGTCATTGAGATGACATAACTACCAAAAGTATCTTGCCCAACTAGCTTACGCAGTGTCGCCACTGAGTTCATCAGAGCCAATTGCTCGCGGGTTTTATCACTTAAGTTGTCAGTATAAATGAGCGGTGTACCGGGCTTTTTCAGCAAGCGCGTGAGCCACTCTTGGCGCTCTGTTTCATTAAGGGTTTGATAATCTGGCAAATTAGTGGCGCTAGCAAAAATATCGGCAATCACTTCACTGTGATACGACGACTCTTGGCGAATATCGAGCGCTGCTAAATGAAAGCCACAGGTTTTTACCAGACGAATCATATCAAGCAATAATCCTTCTGCATGTGCGGTGTCATGGGTATTGACACTTTGACGGATGATGCGTAGGTCTTCTAAAAGCTCTTCTGGGTTGGCATAAGCGTCTCTTTCAGCATCACTGTCATGCCCTTTACTTTGAATTAAAAGGTTAGTCGCTTTGACTTTATTGAGAATGAGAGAGAGCAGTCTGCGATAAGGCTCATTACCGTAATCATCGAGATTGTAATCGAATACCCGCTGGTCGAGTTCATCGTAACTTTTAATTTTTGCATATACCTCAGGTGCGACGTCAACGATAGTATCGCTATGAATGAGCTGGCGGCGCAGTTTTTTTAGCAGTACTTGATAATGACGTAATACAGTATCAGCATGCATTAATACGGCAAGTTCTGTGGTCTCAAACGTCACGAAAGGGTTGCCGTCTCTGTCACCCCCTATCCAAGAACCAAAACTCATAAATGCCGGTAAAGGATAGTCTGTGAGCTCTGGATAAATATCCACAATGGCGTCTTTGATATTACGATAAACCTTGGGAATGGCCTCAAATAAACTGGCGTTAAAATAGTGCAGACCATTATTGATCTCGTCATAAACCAGCGGTTTACGCGTACGCACTTCATCAGAGGACCATAATAAATCAATCGTTTGCGCGGTTTGTTCTTTCGCTTGCTCATAGGCAAAACTGTTTGGGGCAAGGTTATTTAAGGCGTCGCTATCAGCAAATAGACTCTGCAAGATATTCATCGTCGTACGGCGGCGCGCTTCAGTAGGATGCGCAGTAAATACTGGAATAAACTTTAATTGCTTAATGAGCTCTTGCATTTGGGCAGGCTCGATATTGCGTTCACGACACTCAAGCAAGGTGCGACGAAATGATCCTTCCCAGCTTAGTTCGGATTGCATACGCAAAGTATGACGTTGTTCGCGCAAGTAATTTTCTTCACTGAGATTGGCTAAGAAAAAATAGATAGAAAAGCTGCGTATGACATTTTTTAAGGTTTGATTGTCGAGCGAGGCAATGAAGTCGATGAGTTGTTGTTTGTTCGCTTCGTTAGGCTCGCGGCGTTGTTGAATAAAACCTTTACGCAGCGTTTCAATCGTATCGAGGGTTTGTTCGCCAGTTTGGCGAGAAATAGCATCCCCAAGGAATGAACCTAATAAACTGATACGTTCACGTAATACGTCATTATCTATCGTCATCGTTGACCTTCTTATCAAATGAGTGAGCAAAATAGTTGTGTTTTCTTGAGGGTAGTAGCTTTTAAATTGTATTCAATAAAAGCGGCTATTATGAACAATAGCGAGGTTAACTTTATAACCTACTACTATTTACTGATGCAGATTATCTACTTTTGTTATTTCAAATCTCTAAACAATTTACCATATTAACCATAGCACAACTATAGAACCTGAATAATTTAAAAGCTGATTGATGCATAATACGCTTGATAATGTAGGTTAGACTCAAGCTATATAGCCGATAAAGTGCTACTGGAATATATTTTGCGCAGCATCTGTCAGCGTAGACACAGCAAGCAAGTAAAATATATCCCAGTAGCACGACAAGATTGACCTATTGATTTTGTTGCGAACTGAATAGCGTACGCTATCCTGCAAGCCAAATAAGCGCTTTAAACACGTCAAGTAAAGGGCTATTATCAGCATTCGATAAGATATTAACAACAAGGATAATCAGACTTCAGGAGTATATATGTCTGCCACTAAAGAAGAGATTGTTGCCTTTATGGCAGTGGAGTTTCCACAAACCAAATGTAGGGTTGAGGCAGTAGGTGATAACGGCTCGACCTTATCACATGATGTCGGTATAGACGAGCTGCGTCCGGGTGGAACAGTCTCTGGCCCTGTGCTGATGAGCCTTGCTGATGTCGCACTCTATGTCGCGATACTCGGTAAGATTGGCATTGTACCGTTGACAGTAACCACGAGCCTTACCATCAATTTTTTGCGTAAAGCATCAGCAGAAGCCCGTATTATTGCGGACTGCACCTTGATAAAAGTAGGACGTACGCTAATTGTAGGCGAGGTTTCTTTGTACTCAGAAGGCTCTAGCGACTTGGTTGCCCATGTTGTGGGTACCTATGCCGTACCACCTAAGCGTAACTAGGTTTGAGCCATCAGCAGCTCGACACTGACTTGAAAGTAATACTGGTCTTTGACAGTAATACTGACTTGACCATTATGAGCACGTGCAATAGCTTGAACAATGGATAATCCTAGGCCTGTCCCTGAATGGGTAGTGTCCGTCTTGGAATGGCGATAAAAGCGCTCAAACAACTTATCTGCCTCTATCTGAGTCAAGGGTTCATCCAAACGATTAGTAAGCACTATTTTTAAAAACTGTGGCTTTGTATGCGGTGGTTTTGAATGATGTGATTTTAAGTATGACGGTTCTAACGATAGAGACTTTGTAGCGGATTGTTTGGTCTTTTGTGAGTCACTCGGGGCGCTATGAGTGACCATGGATGCTCTAGTCGTAGATGCTTCAATAGTAATAACGCTATCACTTGCCGCATAATAGATGGCGTTTGATATTAGATTGGCAAACAGCCTTTGCAATAAACCCTCATCTCCCAATACGGCATGAAAGTCGCCCACTTTCTCAAAAGAGATATCACGATCCTCTGCTATCATCTCATAA
>JBBSUA010000165.1:0-5061 GCA_038235315.1 Pseudomonadales bacterium
AGCTCCTATGTTGCTAGTCTTTATGCACGCGGTCTGAACAAGATTTTAGAAAAAGTAGGTGAAGAAGCGACTGAAAGTATCATCGCTGCTAAAGACTTCGCGATATGTGATGCGCAGGCAGATAAAGACAAATACGATGAGGCGCGCCATGAGCTCATTTATGAAGTTGCTGATGTGTGGTTTCATACGCTGGTAGGATTGGCATGGTTCGATATTGACTCCGACGCAGTAACCAATGAGCTAGGTCGACGCTTTGGCCTCTCTGGTATTGATGAAAAGGCGGCTCGATAGCCATAACTCAGATATTGGATGGTTGCTGATTTTTGTAACTGCCCTATTCAATTCTAGCGTAAGGATTAGGGTTGTTTTTACCTATTATGGATAGCACGCGCTATAATGTAGTCCTATTGCACCTATAATTATTTATGCGTATAACGTTACTATGCGTTTTTGGCTAGTATGCTCAACATATAGATAATAAACATAGGTAAATCAAGATATAAGGATAAAGTTATGGGCAGTTTTTCCATTACGCATTGGCTGATTTTATTGGTAGTGGTGGTTGTCGTATTTGGCACTTCTAAGCTTAAAAATGCAGGCAAAGATTTAGGCGGTGCTGTTAAGGGTTTTAAAGAAGCGGTCAAAGATGAGAATGCAGAGCATGCCAACAAGCATCGCGTCCTTACTCACGATACCAGTACCCAAGCTTCAGATCATGCATCTCCCACGCAGGCATCACCCACGCAGGATAGCACTCAGATTGATAATATAGCAGTCAGTCCTACCAAAACTGATGATAAGCATCAAGTATAGCGCGCTGTGTACATATACAAATGATGATCTTGAACTCTGTATTAATGACTATATTTGACCATTATGTTTGATATCGGGTTTTCCGAATTACTCTTGTTTGGCGTCATTGCCTTAATCGTACTGGGTCCAGAAAAACTGCCTAAAGCTGCACGTATGGCTGGACAGTGGTATGCTAAGCTGCGCCGTACGGTTGCTACTTTACAGTCTGAAATAGAGGCTGAATTTGATTTGGCAGAAACCCGACAGCAAATGCAAGACGAGCTTGCCAAAATCCGTCAAACTGAAGCTGATATGAAACGTGAAATGGCAGAAATGCGTGGCAATATGCAAGCGTTTAAGCAGTCACAAAATCAAAGCCTAAATGCCTCGCATCAACCAGATAGTCATAATCAAGATGAGCCGAAGCAAGGCATGCCAGCAGAATTTGCGTATGCTTACCATCAAGATATCAGCTCTAATAAGAGCCAAACTTATCAGCAAAATGACCGAAAAAATGATTCTGAAAATTCAAATACTGATGATACTCATTTAGCTGACGCTTCAGATTATAGTACAGCCCAGCCTATCATTACTCGCCCATGGGAAAATATGTGGTTTCGTCTCGGTGCCTATGATAAAGCTCGCCGCCTACCTCCTGCACCACATTTGCCAAACTACAAAGCTGATATTTTATTATATAGCCATTTCAATAAACCAGTGGCAAATGAAACGATTCTAAGCACTGAACACAATACTGATACTGATACTGAAGTAAATATAAAAGCCTCTGTAGACAAGCAAGAGGCCAATAAATGAGTTTATTCAAACGACGGAAAAGTCGTCAAGAAAAATTAATAACATCAGATGATAACTCACAAGCAGATAACACTATAGATAATCAATCTGATGATGTATTGAGTAATCTGGCTGATATGCCGATTACTGAGCACTTGATTGAACTTCGCGCCCACCTAATTAAAATCTGCGTGGCAGTGTTGCTGATATTTTTAGTATTAGTAGGGTTTTCACGCGATCTGTATGACTTTTTATCAGACCCGTTAGTCGCGCAGTTACCCGCCAATTCGACTATGATTGCGACCGATATTACGTCTAACTTTATGGCACCCATTCGCTTGACGATATTCGTCGCAGCTTTTTTCGCAATGCCCTATATCTTGTATCAAATTTGGTCATTTGTAGCACCAGGGTTATATAAAAAAGAGAAAAAGATCGCTATTCCTGTATTGTTATCCTCGATATTTTTATTTTATACAGGGGTCGCTTTTGCCTACTTTATCGTGCTCAAAGGTGTATTGAAGTTCTTTATTATGTTTGCCCCGCAGAACGTCTTACCGATGACAGATATTGACAGTTATTTGAGTTTTGCTTTGAAACTGTTTATGGTTTTTGGGATCACCTTTGAGATTCCAGTGGTCACCTTGCTATTGATATTGGTAGGTATTGTCTCCATTCAGAGCTTAGAAGATAAGCGCCGATATATTATCGTTGGCTGTTTTGGAGTTGCAGCTGTGGTGACGCCGCCTGATGGCGTCTCGATGCTGATGCTCGCCATTCCCATGTGGTTATTGTTTGAACTGGGATTATTTTTAGCCAAGGTGCTCATCAAAGAAGAACCTAGCGTCACTTTAATGTCAGAAAGTGAAAATTTAGATAGTAAATAGTGTTAAATTAAGTTTATTAGCTCATCGTGTTGATTATTATTTTTGTTGTGCGCCAGCCAGCCATTGTCTATCAGTGGCTTTTTTTAGCCCCGTCATTTTATAATCACGTTTTAGTACTTTAGGTAACATTATTATGTCAGCATCCATGCCCGCTTATATGAGTCATCCCACTGATGAGCAGCTCAACGCACTCAATATGGCGATGGATCACAAGTCGTTTAAAGTCGTTGCATACGCTGGTGCGGGTAAGACAACCACGCTAAAGCTTATTGGTGAGCGCTTGCGTGGACGAGGCTTATATTTGGCCTTTAATAAAGCCATTGCTAATGATGCGCGCTCAAAATTTCCACCGCATGTAGACTGCCGCACTTTTCACTCACTGGCTTACCGACATGTCGGACGTGATATTACCGCAAAATTATCATTACCGCGTTTCTCACCTAAGCGCCTCGGCGATGATTTGGGCTTGCAGCCAGTACAAGTGCGCCGTCAAATGGATGGCGTGAATAAATACATTACCTTGACGCCTGCACGGCTAGCACGCTTTGTCAGCGACGCGGTGAGCAGTTTTTGTAGCACGCATGCCAGCTACCCTGCACCGCGCCATATCGACTTTCCCAAGTGGCTTGATGACTCAGATGCTGAACAGCTTAGAGAAATGCTCTACCCTGCCGTTGAGCAGCGTTGGTTACAGTCTATTGACGCGCGTCACCCAGCAGGTATCGGCCATGATATTTATCTTAAATTATGGGCATTATCTAAGCCTAGCATTCCCGCTGACTTCATTCTATTTGATGAAGCGCAAGATGCAGATCCCTTAATGATGGGTATCTTGACCCAACAGTCCAAGCAAGTGATCTATGTTGGCGATGCCCATCAACAGATTTATGAGTGGCGCGGTGCAGTAAATGCGATGAAAAAACTACCACTGCCACAAACGCTATTGACCCAGTCCTTCCGCTTTGGTGACCCTATTGCTGAGGTTGCTAATACCTTGCTCAAAGCGTTACAAGAAGACGTACCATTGATAGGTAATCCCCATAAAACATCCTCGACTGAAAAAGGACTAGTGCATAGCAAAAAAGACGCGATTCTTTGTCGAACCAACGCAGCTGCCATGTCGCAATTATTGACTGGCTTAAAACTAGGTCATCGTGTGGCATTGCAAGCGGATACTGAGCGTATGCTGAAATTCTGTCAGGCTGCTGAAAACCTGAAAAACGGCAAGTCCGCTTACGGCGTGCCTGAGCTAGCATACTTTTATAACTGGTCGGATGTACAAGAGTATTCGGAGACCAATGAGGGTAGCGATCTCAAAACTTTAGTGAAGCTAGTAGATGATCATGGCACTGCTGTCTTAAGTCGAGCGGTTAACAGTCTGACTAGTATTGAAAATGCAGATTATGTTATCTCCACCGCGCATAAGGCTAAAGGCTTAGAGTGGGGTCGTGTACAGCTCGATGACGACTTTTATTATGATGTCACGACTAATGGCATTAAGATTAGTCCTGAAGAGTTACGCCTACTTTATGTGGCTTGTACCCGCGCGCAAAGTAACTTGGATATCGCCAACATCCAACCGCTAATATCAGGGTTACAGAAGGGTAAAAAGGTTATTTATGGGTCTTGAGGTTGGTTTCACTTTCTTTTTTTAATCAGGATTTAGGCTATGTATTTATGTCTTCCTCTCCATCCCAAAAACGAATGTATCTAAAATAAGCAAACAGTCCAATAATACCTGCAATACACCAACCAAGCTCTGCCCACCACATAAAGGTGTCTTGGATATAACGACTTTGAAAAAGTCCCAAGCAATTACGAGTAAAAAACCCGTAAGCACCAGATACTATAGCTGTAATGCACATCAGTACGAATATAACTTTGTATCCAATCCATTGTAAATCAAGCTCTTGTTGTTTTTCTTCTTCTATTTCTATAGCTCTTAAATTAGCTGAATTAAGGAATAAAAAGTGAAAAAGCGTATACGCAATAGTTATTAAAACGAAACCTATTATCCTTCCTCCAGTATATAGAAAGCTATAGGAAGTCGTTGTGATTGAGCGACCCATTTCATTTGGGTCTAAAGTATAATGAATACCACCTCCGAAAAGAATGACAATAAGAATCAGTGAAAAGATATTCTTTCTAATACTACCTTTCCAGATTATTTCCCTACCTACCTTTTTATTATAAAAGATGGCGAATATAAATAGTGCTACGACAGGTATAAAGGGTAGCCATATCTGAATACTCATTCTTTAGTTCCATTTAAACGACAAGATTTAAATATAATAAACAACAATAGCAAGGCGTAAGGTTTGCCCTGCGAACCTTAGAAACTTAGCGTCCATTTAATTTATTTTCTAGGTTTAGTGCTACTCAATCATTAGTTTTAAAAATGCTTCAAACTAACACAGTCAAACATCAATAAGTTATCATACCTTTTTATATAACACCCTATGAACTCAATGTCCTTTTCCAATAAATTCTTCGCTAACCCCGTTCGCCTCCTTGCACCAATGGAAGGCTTAACTGACCCTCTAATGCGGCAAATCTTAACTCAGATTGCAGCAGATTTAGGTCGTCC
>JBBSUA010000166.1:0-5058 GCA_038235315.1 Pseudomonadales bacterium
AGATGCTGCTCGATAATAGTCGCTAATAGACGTGCCGCGACTTTGCAGCTGCGTTGATCAACGTCATAAGTAGGGTTAATCTCAGCAATATCAGCTATTCTTACTTTACCTGAAGCCATAATCAGTTTGACGGCGCGTTCTACGAAAGCTAGTTCGATACCGTAAGCTGCTGGTGCGCTAACCCCGGGCACGACGCTTGAGGGTAGACAGTCCATATCGATGGTTAGATAGATAATGTCAACGCGATCAATGAATTGCTCTATCTGTTTCGCTATTGCTTCCCATGGTTGTAAATGACAGTCTTCATCGCTGATGACCTGTACGCCCAAACTATCAGCGTGGTCGAATAGCGCTGCTGTATTAGAGAAGCGACTTACCCCAATACAGCAATAATAAAACAGCTGCTCATGCTCGCTTAGATGCTCAGCGATCTGACGAAACGGCGTCCCAGAAGTAGCAACATCAGACTGGCGAATATCAAGATGCGCGTCAAAGTTAATAATGCCAATGGTTGGAGCAGTGTTGGTTTGACTGCGAGTACTATCTGATTGCAACGCTTGCCGCAATGTTTGCCACAGTCCCAAGAAGCTACCATAAGCGATGGCATGACCACCGCCAAGACCGATAGGTAAACCGCCTTGTTGGATAATGTTACTAACAATATCTGCGTAGTTTTGTTGTGCATGCTCAAGCAAGTTTTCAGCAAAACCATCGTGATCATCACAATGAACATCGCCTGCATCACCCAACAAAGTTTTCAGCTCATCATCAAAGCGATTTTGCAATTCAGCGATGATGGGCAGCTTAGCAAAAGCGCTACGAATCAAGGGCGGCGCAGCTCTTGCACCGACACGCCCTTGATTGCGACGTACGCCTTGATCACAAGCGAAACCCACCAGACCGATGCGTTGACGGTCATAGGGTTGCGCGAGCTGATACCAATAGCGGGCACGTTCGCTCTCAAATGGCTCTGCGCGACCCGTCCATTGGCTCATATCAGCAGCACTATGGCTAACGCTCGGTATGCTCATTACTGATCTCCTTCGAAATAATTTAGCAATAGCTGTATCTATCTACTTTCTACTTCGACAAATACCAATCAGCACGCAACTCTTGCCAATGCTTATTCAACGCACGGTTTAATACCAGTTGTTTGGCGGCTTCGATATCAGGTGCCAGATAGCGATCTTTATCATAGAAGCTTACTTTTTCGCGTAGTTGCTGATGAGCCATTGCTAACGGTTCTGAGGTATCAAGTCCACGATGAAAGTCGATCCCTTGCCCTGCAGATAACAGCTCAATGCCGATGATAGTTGCCGTATTTTGCGCCATTTCATATAGACGACGTGCACAGTAAGTCGCCATCGATACATGGTCTTCTTGGTTGGCTGAGGTTGGGATACTATCGACACTGCCCGGATGCGCAATAGACTTGTTCTCAGAAGCCAACGCTGCGGCGGTCACATGCGCAATCATAAAGCCTGAGTTTAACCCAGCGTTATCGACTAAGAATGGCGGTAGACCTGATAAGGTCGCATCGATTAATAAGGCTATGCGGCGCTCAGACATTGCACCAATCTCTGCAATCGCTAAAGCTAAAATATCAGCGGCAAAGGCGACAGGTTCGGCATGGAAGTTACCACCTGATATAGCAACAGGGCCATCGTCATTATTAAAAATGAGTGGATTATCAGTGACAGCATTGGCTTCGATCAATAATGTCTGTCCCGCCTGATTGATAATATCAAGACAAGCGCCCATCACTTGTGGCTGGCAACGTAGGCAGTAGGGGTCTTGTACACGATCGTCTTGTTCGCCGTCATGCGAGGCACGAATATCACTGCCTTTTATCAAAGCTCTATGCGCTTGAGCGATTTGGATCTGACCATGATGACCACGGACTTCATGGATACGGGCATCAAAGGGCGCGTCTGAGCCTTTGGCGGCATCGATAGATAGTGAGCCGACGATAGTTCCGGTCTCAAGTAAGTCACGCGCTAAGAAATAACCGCGTAGGGCAAGCGCCGTCGATACTTGCGTGCCATTGATAAGCGCCAGTCCTTCCTTTGCGGCAAGCGTGATCGGCTCAAGACCGTGCTGTGCTAGCGCATCTGCCGCTAGTATGCTTTTACCGTTAACGTAGACATTCCCTTCGCCCATAATGGCTAAGGTCATGTGTGATAAAGGAGACAAATCACCAGACGCGCCAACAGAGCCTTTGGCTGGAATGTGCGGGGTGATTTGATTATTAATTAATCCCAATAAGCTATCGACTACTACGCGTCGCACACCAGATACGCCTTGCGCTAAGCTAGCAACTTTCATAATCATAATCAGACGTACCACATCATCTGGCAGAGCCTCACCAGTACCCACTGAATGCGACACAATTAAATTGTGCTGTAGCAACTCTAGCTGATCGTCACTAATACGTGTCTTTGCCAGTAAACCAAAGCCAGTATTGATGCCATAAGCACTCTTGTCGCGAGCAATGATGGTACGTACATCTTCGTGCGAGGCGTCTATCGCCGCATACGCACTATCGGGTAGGGTCATGGACACGGGATGATCATAGATATCACGCAGCATCTCAAAGCTAAGCTGGCGCGGGTTTAGTATTAAGTTTTTTATAGTATTCATTATCGTTTTCCTGTTTTATAGTGTTTGTTTTATGAATAGTTGTCTTATGAATAGGGTAAAAGTATGTTAGCTAATCCAGCCAAAATGTAAGGCTAACTGTCCAAACGCTGCGGCTAATAAAATGCTCAGCACCACCCGTTGGAACCAAATGATAACCATCTTCGGTACTGATAGCGGAATCTCAGTAGCAAGTACGCATGGAATCATCGCTGAAAAGAACAGCACGCTACTTATAGACACGACACCAGCGACATAACGAACCAACATCTCAGCATCGCTTAACAATAAAGCGGGCAAGAACATCTCGGCAAGTCCTGCAGATATACCTTTGGCGGCAACTAGCGGATCAGGAAGTCCTCCCAACCATGTAAAGGGATAAAGCAGTAAACCTAAGGCATCAAATACGGAGGTATATTTTGCTAGCAATAACCCTGTTAAACCTACCGCAATGATCGAAGGTACAATCGCTGCTGCCATCGTCAAGCCGTCTCTAAAGTTAGACCATAAAATGTATTTTAAATCTGTAGCACGGCGCGAAGTAGCAAGACCTAAATCATAAGCTGCTGCCAGACGCTTGCCTTGCTTGTACTCAAGGTCTGGGCGCTCCACCGTGTCATCAGCGCGGCTAATCGGCGGAATACGGGCAGTAATAGCCGTGACAATAAAGGTGATTACCAATGTCGACCAAAAAAACACATTCCAAAACTCCATTAGATTAAGAGTTTTGGCAACGATGACCATGAATGCAGCGGAAACAGTTGAGAATCCAGTAGCGATAATAATGGCTTCACGAGCAGAATATTGTTTTTGTAGATAGACACGATTGGTGATGAGTAGACCAATAGAGTAGCTGCCAACGAATGAAGCAACGGCATCAATAGCCGATGCGCCGGGTGTTTTCCAGATGGGTTTCATAATAGGCTGCATAAGTACGCCAACCATCTCGAGCAGACCAAATCCCACCAAAAACGCTAATATCAACGCACCAAGCGGGACGATCATTCCGACAGGTAATGCTAGTTTTTCGAATAAAAACGGCATCATGTCTTTTTCCATGATGAGAGCAGGAGCCGTATCGCTAATATATAAAATGGCAAGTATTAGCCCGATAATCTTGAACATGGTCAATATCATATTAGTGATATTTTTGCGCCATGAGCCATCATAAAACGGTTTACCAACGCCATAAATTATGAGTAAAAATAACAGTACAACCGCCAGCGTATGCTGTTGATTCACTAGATAAGTAGCACCATGATCAAATAAAATGGTGCTTTTATCATTAATAGTAAACGGCACAAAAAACGCGATCAGACCAATAGCACTGAACACAATGAGTTGAAGTAGTGCTACAGGCTTAGACAGTAGCTTTTCTGGTGGCGTTATATCGGCGCCACTGTTGACCGACTTGATATCATGCTCAGTCATAGTATCCTCCTTGATAAAATGTCATTTATATTTTTATAAGGAAAACCTACTTAATCATTGGTAGATTGAGACCATAATCTTTGGCAGTTTTGATCGCTAGCTCATAGCCTGCATCAGCATGACGCATCACACCTGAACCACAATCATTAACTAATACTCGTGCCAAGCGTTTGGCTGCTGCATCCGTACCATCAGCGACGATTACCATACCGGAATGCTGTGAGTAACCCATGCCAACGCCGCCGCCATGATGGAGCGAGACCCAAGTTGCACCGCCTGCCACATTGAGCATACCGTTCAATAATGCCCAATCCGATACCGCGTCAGTACCATCTTTCATGCTTTCGGTTTCGCGGTTGGGACTGGCGACAGAGCCGGTGTCCAAATGATCACGACCGATAACGATAGGGCCTTTTAGCTCGCCGTTTTTGACCATCTCATTGAAAGCAAGACCTGCTTTATCACGCTCACCCAATCCAAGCCAGCAGATACGCGCAGGCAAGCCTTGGAATTGAATACGCTCGTTTGCCATATCGAGCCAGCGATGGATATGTTTGTTCTCAGGGAACAGCTCTTTGATTTTTTGATCGGTTTTGTAAATATCTTCTGGATCGCCTGACAGTGCTACCCAGCGGAATGGACCTTTACCTTGACAGAACAGTGGACGAATATAAGCGGGCACGAAGCCTGGGAAGTTAAAGGCATCTTTAACCCCTTCATCAAAGGCGACTTGACGAATATTATTACCATAATCGGTTGCTGGTATACCCATAGCTTGGAGATCCAGAATCGCTTGCACGTGTACTGCGCAAGATTTAGCCGCATCCTTAACTAACTGGTCTTGTTTACTCTCATCTTCTTGCGCCGCACGCCATTCATCCACGCTCCAGCTAATAGGCAAGTAACCATTAATCAAGTCATGCGCTGAGGTTTGATCGGTCACAAAGTCAGGCTTCATACCGCCCGCATTGGCGCGCTTGACCATTTCAG
>JBBSUA010000167.1:0-5046 GCA_038235315.1 Pseudomonadales bacterium
GCTGACGGAGGGTACGTGTTGTTGATGCAGCGGTTGCATAGGCATCACTAAAGCTTGGCTTGGGGTCATCAAGGCTTGCGAACCAAAAGGCAGCTGTCCGGTCAATAGCTCATAACCAATCACAGCGATTGAGAATAAGTCAGAATGCACACCTTTTGGTGCATCAGTGTAATATTCTGGTGCAGCGTAGTGTAAATCTCCATTGGGTGGTCGAGTACTGTTCTTTAAGATTAATGAGCTGGCTGAGCCAAAATCAATCAGTTTGACCGCACCTGACTGGGTTAAGAGTACGTTTTCGGGTTTGATATCTTGATGCAATAGATAGTTCCGGTGCATGACTCGAACCGCCATGCCGATTTTCGTAAGTAAATCAAAGGTCTGCCACACATCGCACGGCGCATGACGATCCATAAAATCTCGTAAGCTTTCGCCCTCGATATATTCGGTCAAGTGGTATAGATAAGTGGTACTTGCTGGCACCGGATAATATCGCAGTAGTCCTGACTCGCTAAGTCCAGAACCAAGAGCTCGAACTCCAATAGCGGTTGAGCTATCAGCTTGCAAGCGATTGGGGTCAGTCTGATTATAGGCAGATTCACCAGCGCGGCGGTGCTTTGATAAGCTTAATCCAATTTTGCGCTCTTTTAAAAACTCGCGTAGATAATGCCCATCAGCAACAGTATCAAGACCGGGTGATTTTAAAACGAAGTTATCATTATATTCATCTTGCACCAAATACACGTTACTACGGGAAGTGCGCGAAATAATGTTAACCACAGTAAAGCCATCGATAATATCGCCTACCTCTAAACCCGTTGGCAGCTGATAACGATTAATATCGCTTCTATCAACGCTATGACTGTCATCATCATTGAGCTTATTAGAGCTATTAAAACTATTGGAATTTTCGTTTTGCTTAGCTGACCCTGACATCATATTCATACTCAGCATCATCATACTTAAGTTATCATTACTGCCCTCTGCAAACGCGCGCTCGCACAAGATTTGGCTAATATTAAATCCTACTGGTAGTTCATTTGTCGCTGCTATCGACTGAAATACATCGATGGCACTACTGCACAGCTCAAACTGCAACTCTGTGGCATCAATATGTTCATAAACACCATCCGTCATTATGGCTAAGCATTCGTTTTGGTGTAGCGTAAAAACAGACTGCTGCAAATCCAACCGAGCGTCTGCTCCGATAGCGGCAGCAAGTGCCCCTTTATCTTGACCATGATGAATGCGGTGGTCTTCACTGAGTACTTTTATGCTGTCTATCCCGACGCGGTAGATTCGTGAATCACCAGTATGAAACAGATGAATACGGTCACCAATACATAGCAAGCCTGAGAGCGTGGACAATAAAGGAGGGACTCGTTGATAGGCTTGCGGAAAATACAAGGTATCGTTGGCATTATTCACTGCTATTTTTATGATGCTAGCAATTTGGTCATCATCAAAGTCTACGAAAGGAGCTTGAGACTGAACTTGATCCTGCGACTCATGTTGTGATTGCGCCAAACTCGCTAGCTCTAATGTAACTCTATGAGCAACAGTATTAACTACCAGTCGGCTTGCCTGCTTTGGAAACTGGCAGGCACTTACCCCATCTGCCATTAATATCAATAATGGTGTCGGATAAGTTTGCGCCTGTTTAGACAAATAATTTTGGTTTGCTGGCGCTGAGTTTTTAAGCGCTGAGTCTAAAAAATAATACGGCAAACAGGTCGTTATTAATAAGCTATCTTGATTATCCGCTTTACGACCTTTCATAGTAAAAAAATCAAGCCACCACAGTGCATTATCTGCACTGCGATGACTTGACGTTCTAGTAGACAACTGACTGGCAGCGCTTATGTCACGACCCGTTTTTTGCTG
This sequence comes from Pseudomonadales bacterium, assembly GCA_038235315.1. Taxonomy (GTDB): domain Bacteria; phylum Pseudomonadota; class Gammaproteobacteria; order Pseudomonadales; family Moraxellaceae; genus Psychrobacter. Next base: position 1,882 of record JBBSUA010000167.1, read on the forward strand.
GCTGTCATAGCTGCCTTTTGGACTTCTCTCTTGATTGGCTTTTGGAATAGTATTCAAAGTCATCCTTGTTTATTTTATTCCTGCTATTTATAACTCACTTGAATCTCGGCAAAGCTACCATCTGGCATCTCTTCAATAATGACACCTTCTGGCTCTTTTAAGAAAAACAAAGCAAAGAATCCGACCACTGCCGTCGCTGCGATCACAAAGAAAAACACCTGATAAGACACGAGACTGAGTACCGTCAAATACACGACCGAACCGACATTACCATATGCACCAGTCATCCCTGCGAACTGTCCCGTCATACTGCGCTTGATTAGTGGAATCACTGCGAATACGGCGCCTTCGCCTGCTTGGACAAAGAACGAGCAGAACATCGTAATCAACAAGGCTAAAGCAAGTGGCCACGTTGAATCAAGGAAGCCCATTAACAGATAGCCTACCGCCAAACCTGCAGTCAGAATGAGTAAGGTGATTTTGCGCCCAAATTTATCACTGAGCCAACCGCCACCCGGACGAGACATCAGATTCATAAAGGCGTAACTCGACGCCAAGACACCCGCCATCACAATGGATAGGCTAAAAGTCTCTTGATAGAACATTGGCAACATCGATACCACTGCTAGCTCAGAGCCAAAGGTCGCAAAATATAAAACATTTAGGATGCCTACTTGCTTAAAATCATAACGATGCGCTTCAGGCACAGGCGTGGTAAACACTTCTTTATTAAATTGATAGCTGCTCACAAACTCGTAAACATACAACAGTGCAAGTCCGATATAGATGATATCGACAGTGGACTGACTAAGTAAGCTGACGCCAGCGGGTGACAACTTCCATCCCAATAAGGCTAATGCCAAATACATCGGCAGCTTAAATGCCATCATCAGCCAAAAGTCGCTCGATGAGGTCACCATCATGGCACCGGATTTTTTGGGTTTAAAATACGTCGCGCCTTTAGGGGTATTACGCGCCATTCTATAAAAAACCACACTGTAAAGCATCATAACCACACCTGATGTGGCAGTGGCATAACGCCAGCCTTCATCACCGCCAAATACAGCCGCTGCAATGATAGCAACAGTAGGTAATAACAGCGCCGCTGCGGCTGAACCAAAATTACCCCAACCCCCATAGATACCCTCGGCTGTACCCAGCTCATTGGCAGGAAACCAATCACTCATTAGACGTATACCGACCACAAACCCTGCACCTACAAAGCCGAGCAAAAACCGAGACAGCGCTAAGGTGTTGTAATCTTGTGCGAACGCAAAAGTAAAACAGGGAATCGCGCCAATAGACAAGATAGCAGTGTAGACAAGGCGCGGACCGAAACGATCCGTCAGCATCCCAATAATGACTCTTGCTGGAATGGTCAATGCCACGTTTAAAATGAGCAAGGTTTTAATTTGGTCGTTACTTAAATTTAGGGTTTCACCAATCGCTGATAAAAATGGGGCATGGTTGAACCACACAAAAAAGGTCAGAAAAAATGCCATCCAGCCTAAATGAAGAATTTTATTTTTACCCGCAAACGATAAAATATTTAGCTTATCGTTGGTACGTGCAACGGGGGTCGATGATGACATAGGCAGCTTCCTCAAATGATTGACTTCTGGGTTATTACAGCGTGTTAAGTGTTCAAAAAAATCAGTTAAGACCATTAATGTGGTGCAATGGCTATGCCACTTGTTTTTATCCGAAGCATTTTGAGAATAAAACTTGCCCTTTGATAATTACTACAACGCTCTATCCATCAGAGGTTTTCAGGCGATATTAGAAACAGATTAATATTTCAATAAGGCATAAAAAGAATCAAAGAGAAGTAAAAAAATGCTATGTCCGACGCACAGCGATACAACCCAAATTGGGGCACGATTGTATCTATTTTGGTGCATTTGCATTTTGTTAAAACATATATAGAAAGAGCGTTACCTGCACCCTTCTTCTAAGAGGTAATTTTGGCTCTCGTCCCTATTTAATCTTTGATTAACGTTAAGTAACCTGCCGCTTGTACTCATACTTCAATCAATATTTATTCAGATTGAAGTATGAGTACAAGCAAACAAATTCGTTTGGCATGATTATTGAATGCTCTGTAGTAGTAGGCATCTAAATGCTGTTAATTAGCTGTTGTCTAGAAACAAGCCATTTATAGCGTGATTATGAATCGATGGCGATAGTATGTAGACAACCCCATTATTAAGGACATACGCATGAGTAGCACTACAGCGAGCGCAAACAGTAAAGGTAATTTGGTGGTAATTGGCAACGGCATGGTCGGTCATCATTTTGTTGAGAGAGCCATTGAGCAAGGGCTACACGAGCAATTTGAGATTCATGTGTTCGGCGAAGAAGACCGCCCTGCCTATGACCGTGTGTATTTATCAAGTTATTTTGAACATAAAGATGCGAGCAAACTGAACCTAGTCGATCTAACGACATATGAGTCATCGCAGATCAATTTGCATCTGAATCAGCGTATTGTGACTATCGATTCTGCCAATCAATGCATTACCACTGAGGCGGGCGAGCAGATTGAATATAGTGAGCTGGTGCTAGCGACAGGCTCGTATCCTTTTGTGCCACCGATTCCCGGTCGTGAGCATCCGCACTGTCATGTGTATCGTACGATTGCTGATTTGGATGAAATTTTAGCCATTGCCGAATTACCTAAGGTCAAAAAAGGCGTGGTGGTCGGTGGTGGTCTGCTCGGGTTAGAGGCTGCAAAAGCATTAGTCACTTTAGGGCTTGATACCTATGTGGTCGAGTTTGCCCCGCAGTTGATGGGCGTACAGCTTGATGCTGCTGGTGGTGAGATTTTGAAACGCAAAATTGAAGCATTAGGCGTCAAAGTCCTCACAGGCAAAAACACCAAAGAGATTCTATCTAATCCTGATAACGCAAACGATGATGCGTGTTGTCTGACCATGCAATTCATGGATGACACAGCGCTTGATACCGATATTATTGTGTTTAGTGCGGGGATTCGTCCACAAGATGGCATTATCAAAAACAACCCTGAGTGCGGTATTGAGATGGGCAGTCGTGGCGGAATTTTGATTGACGAGCAGTGTCGCACCACTGCTGAGCATGTCTATGCGATTGGCGAGTGTGCTGTTTGGGACAATAAGGTGTTCGGCTTGGTTGCGCCCGGCTATA
>JBBSUA010000168.1:0-5032 GCA_038235315.1 Pseudomonadales bacterium
AATAGGTGGCTGTTAACCGCAAATAATGCTATTATTAGCTGCTAAGATTAAGAATAAACAATAAGGCTATTGATGCCTTATTTTTGTTTAGATAATATTATAAGTTATTGATATTAAAATATTTTTTCTATAGTCAATCCGACATAAAAACGGTACTCTTTCATTATGTGCTTACTATATGCTATCTTTTTTACCTTAACTTCTAATCGCCCCTTTTGATTGAATCAGTAAGAGTCCTCTATGGCATTTGTACACCTTGGCATTCACAGCGAATATTCGATCACCGATTCTATCGTCCGTATTAAGCCGTTAGTTAAAGCGGCGGTTGCGGATGATCAGCGTGCACTAGCTTTAACTGATTTATCTAACCTTTATGCTACTGTGAAGTTTTACCGTGCCTGTTTAAGTGCTGGTATCAAGCCAATTATTGGTAGCGAAGTCATCATGGATAATGAAGAGTCACGTTTGGTGCTCTTAGCAATGAATGATGAAGGTTATCAAAATATCACTCGTATTGTCTCTCTTGGATTTACCCAAGGACGCGCTGACCCTGCCAATCATGGTACCCCTATCGTTAAACGTAGCGATATTCTTGAGCATGCAGCCGGAGTCATCGTACTATTTACTGAAAAGTCTGATGTCGGACAAGCTTTGGTTGGCTCAATGCCAGAGAGAGCAGATGAGCTACTATTAGAGTGGCAAGCACAGTTTTCTGATCGCCTGTACTTTGCGATTAAACGTACCAATCGTACTGGTGAAGACGCGTTTATTCAAGCCGCTATTCATGCTGGTGCTAAACACCGTATTCCTATTATTGCCCACAACGATGTGCGCTTTTTGCAGCAGGACGACTTTGATGCGCACGAAGCGCGGGTTTGTATTGCTGGCTCGTACGTCTTAGCTGATCTGAATCGCCCACAAACTTATTCCGATGAGCAGTATCTAAAAACTCAAGTGCAAATGCAGCAGCTGTTTGCTGATATTCCGCAAGTTATCGACAACACAGTACGGCTGGCAACGCGCTGTAATGTGACTTTGGTATTGGGTATTAATGTGCTACCTGAATTCCCAGTACCTGAAGGTGAGACGATTGAGTCTTTTTTCCGTGCTGAGTCGCAACGTGGTCTCAATCAACGTTTAGAGAAGTTGTTTCCTATAGAAAAACGCAGTGATAACTGGTCTGATATTCGCCAAAAGTATGACGACCGTCTAGAATATGAGCTTAACATTATCTTATCAATGGGCTTCCCCGGTTACTTCTTAATCGTCATGGACTTTATACGTTGGGCAAAAGCCAATGGCGTACCCGTTGGTCCTGGTCGTGGCTCTGGTGCCGGCTCGCTGGTCGCTTATGCCCTAAACATTACTGACCTTGACCCTATCCATTACGATTTATTATTCGAGCGTTTTTTAAATCCTGAACGGGTATCAATGCCCGATTTCGATATTGACTTTTGTATTGAAGGTCGCGATCGAGTCATTGATTATGTCGCTCAAACTTATGGTCGAGAGGCGGTTTCGCAAATCATCACTTTCGGTACGATGGCGGCAAAAGCTGTGGTACGTGATGTAGCGCGTGCGCAAAGCAAATCGTACTTTCTTGCTAGCAAAATGTCGAAGCTGATACCGAAGACTCCGGGTATAACGCTGAGCCAAGCTTTAGAGCAAGAGCCGCAACTCAAGGACTTAATCTCGAATCCTGATAATATGGATTATGAAGACGCTATTGAGATTTGGGAGATGGCAATTAAGCTTGAGGGTATATGCCGTAATGTCGGTAAACACGCTGGTGGCGTGCTAATTGCCCCGAACAAAATCACTGACTTTAGTGCTATATATTGTGATGATGATGGCTCTCGCGTTAGCCAGTTCGATAAAGATGATGTCGAAGCCGTTGGTTTAGTCAAGTTTGACTTTTTGGGTCTGCGAAACTTAACCGTTATTGATGCTGCAGTTCGTAATATTAATCAACGTCGTGTCACCGAGGGCAAAGATGCTTTAATATTAGAAGATTTGCCCTTAGATGACAGCAACGCTTACAAGTTACTACAAGATGCCAAAACCACTGCCGTATTTCAGTTAGAAAGTACGGGCATGAAAAAGTATCTTGCCAAGCTGCAACCTTCTAATATTGAAGACGTTATCGCTATGTGTGCCCTCTATCGCCCAGGCCCATTAGATGCTGGCATGGTCGACATGTACATTGATCGCAAGCATGGTCGCGAAGAGGTCATCTATGATCATCCTAATCTTGAGCCAATTTTAGAGAACACCAACGGCGTTATTGTCTATCAAGAACAAGTCATGCAAATATCGCAGGTCATGGCAGGCTATAGCCTAGGCGGCGCTGATATGTTGCGTCGTGCTATGGGTAAGAAAAAACCTGAAGAGATGGCTAAGCAGCGCGATATCTTTGTGACTGGTGCAACCGCGCAAGGTATCGATGAAGTGACCTCAGGTGGCGTGTTTGACCTGATGGAGAAATTTGCCGGTTATGGTTTTAACCGATCGCATTCTGCCGCTTATGGGGTTTTGGCTTATCAGACGGCTTATCTTAAGCAATACTATCCTGCCGAATTTATGGCAGCAGTATTGACCTCAGATATGAACAACACCGATAACGTCGTATTCTTTATCAATGATTGCCGTGAGAATTTTGACTTAACCGTTGTTAATCCTTCCGTTAATCGTAGCGAATGGCACTTTGTCGCTGATACGCCGACCAATATTATCTATGGACTTGGTGCGATTAAAGGCGTTGGCGAAGGTGCGGTTGAATCTATCGTTGATGCTCGTCGACAAGATGGTCATTTCAAAGATCTCTATGACTTTTGCCGTCGCGTCGATATCAAAAAGGTCAATAAGCGCACCCTTGAAGCTTTAGTTAGTGCAGGCTGTTTTGATGACTTTGCAGCGACCTTGCGACCTGACTTGCCAGCGGACGAAGCTTACGAGATTCGTGGGGCGCTCATGAGTCAACTACCGAGCGCCGTCCAAGCTGCAGAACAAGACCGTCAGAATCGCGAGATTGGAATGATGGATTTGTTTGGCGAGATGGACGGCGCTGTCGCTGCGCCGCCATTAGTGATGACAGCAGAGCTGATTTGGGGCGATAAACACCGCTTAAAAGCTGAAAAAAACACTTTAGGGTTATATTTAACCGGTCATCCTATTGATGAATACCGTGAGGAACTCAAACGTTATACCTCGGGTACACGTTTAGATAAATTAGTAGATACAGGTTATAACGGCAGCTGCTATTTCGCAGGGCTTATCATCGATATGGCGAACTTCGGCAACCGTAACGTCATTACTTTAGATGACGGTACCTCACGGCTAGAAGTCAGTTGTTATGCTGAGCGTTTTAACCGAGTCAAAGAGCAGCTAAAAGTAGACGAAGTGGTGATTATAAAAGGCAGTATTCGCGAGCGTGATGGTCGTCTCTTCGCCCGTCTTGATAATGCACTCAGCATCGTTGATGCCCGCCTGCGCTGGCTCAAAAAGATCAGTATAAAAGTTCATGGCAGCGACATTGACTTATTGCAGCGCTTACAACCGCTGCTAAAATCAGCGCAAGCCGCGATCATTCCAGCACCGCGCTTATCTTATGACAATGATCAGGATGAGCAAAGTAATAACGCCGCTCAAGATTATTATGATAGCGACGCAGGCAGTAGTCTATATGACGAAGAAGGCAACGACTTACTGGCTATGAATCAAGACCCAAATCAGGATCACACTACTCTCAGCAATACAGATGCCTCTATAAATGACAATTGTATGCCTTTAGGAATCAGTATCTATGAGGATTATGGCATTGCGAATGTCGCTCTATCAGAGCATTGGCGTGTCTATCCCAATGATGACAATCTACAACAATTAAAGAGCATGCTTAACGAAGATAGTCTTCACTTTCACTACAGCTAGCACTTTTGCTATCATTGGTGCTGATATTGGTACTGATACTGATATTGGTACTGATATTGCAAACAGCACCTTTATTACAGCTGATTCACATTTTCACTTTATTGGATATACAATCATGACTCAATCCCATCTTGATAATAATAATTTTAACCATAATAACAACTCAAATCAAAACCTCAAAAATGAGATTCTTAATCACGAACAGTTTGAAGAAATGCGTGAGTTACTTGAAGAGGATTTTGCTGATCTCGTACAGACCTACATTGTGGATAGTAAGCAGCGTATTGTATCGTTGCGAATCGCCCAACAAACCAATGACAATGCTAATGGTTTCGAGATTGCTCATGCCTTAAAAGGCGCGAGCGCTAATTTAGGAGCCACTCAACTAGTGCTCCTAAGCGATCAATTGCAAGAAGCCTGCCGCGCAAACCAAATCGACAGCCAAGCTGAGGTGGTTGAAAAAACTGCATTAGCATTACAAGATGTCGAGCAAGAGATTAATCAGCGTTTAGGACTGTAATAGTAATGAGTATCGATTCTTTATTATCTAGCGCATCAACGCGTACGGTTGACGATTACTTATCTTGTCTACAGATAGTGATGGTCAATACTACCTTGCCAGCCAATATAGGCTCAGCAGCGCGAGCCATGCACACTATGGGGTTATCAAGGCTCACGGTCGTTGACCCAAAGCTTCCTATTGACGAGACTAGTGTCTCTCATGCGGCAGGCGGTAGCGTCGTGCTAGCAGATGCTGAGATTGTGCCTACCTTAGAGTTAGCTATTGCACCTTGCAAATTGGTGTTTGCTGCCAGTAGTCGCAGTCGCCACTTGCCACGTCCGGTCGTAACCCCTACCCAAGCTGCAAAAATCATGATAGATTTTATTGACCAGCAAACGGTCATTAATCAGCAAGTAAGTAATACTGTCGATAAACCCAATATTGCCATCTTATTCGGTCGTGAAGATCGTGGCCTAACCAATGATGAATTGGCCTGTGCCGATTATCACATCCAAATCGACGCTAATCCTGCTTATCCCGTACTAAATGTTGCCTCAGCTGTACAAGTGACTGCTAGCTTTATCTTCGCTTATGTCCAGACAC
>JBBSUA010000169.1:0-5011 GCA_038235315.1 Pseudomonadales bacterium
ATTCCATTTGGATTTATTCTTGCCAACCCTGAGCAAAACGCTATCGCTGGCTCTTTGTTGCTAGCGACCTTTATAGGTACTGGCTCAAGTTTTTTGGCCTTTGCGATTGCCGCTGAAAAATTTAACATTGAAAAACCGCAGTTTAAATACAAGAGCTTTTATTACTTAAACGGTCTCACTGAAGGCACTGAAACCATTGCATTGTTTATAGCGTTTTGTATTTGGCCACAACACTTCGCTATATTGGCAACCCTATTTGCGATTGCCTGTGCGATTACTATCTTCACACGTATATATGGCGGTTATCATACTCTTAAACGGCAAGAAGCTAAGGGGAATTAGAAGAATACGGATTGAAGCAAAATTATGTGAATTATTAACTCGTTTCTACCTTATTATCAGTGCTATCAATATAGAGTGCTTCTAAAGATAGCGCCATATCTTCCGCAACCTCATGCACCGCACTACTATCAACCTCACGTTGGGCAAAGGCACGTAAGCCCATGATTTCCGCCTGCAATCGCCGACCGAGACGTACAGGATCAAGCAGACTGTCAATCTCGCCTAGTCGTTGCGATTCGGTAAAGCTCTTGATAAAGTGGGTCTCCATACTTGCTAGCATCGCCTCGACTTTATGCAAAGCCGACTCTTCGCGTGCTCCCAACTCCAATAAGCTTTTGACTAACATGCAGGCGCGACTTGGCAGCTCTTTATCGCGTAGTCCACCAAGCAAGCGTAAATAAGCTGCCAATCCTAGTAGTGGCGAGGTGTGCTCACTTAAGGTTCGCTCAAACTCAACCATCGCCTTTTGACCATAGTAGTCGAGTGCTTCTTGGAATAAGCCGTCTTTACTTCCGAAAGCCGCATAGATGCTGCCGGGGCGCATATCGAGCGCTTTTTCTATGTCTTTTAGCGATGTGGCATGAAAACCTTTTTGCCAGAACAGTTGCAAGGCTCTATCTAGAGAGTCTTGACGGTTATGAAGGGTTGCGCGAGCCATAATGGATTCCAGATTTTCTAACCCGTAACTTTATATAATATAGTCGATTCACTTTAAAACCGATAAAGTGCTGCTGGGATATATTTTGCGCAGCCTCTGTCAGCGTAGACACAGCAAGCAAGTAAAATATATCCCAGTAGCGCGATAATATTGACGTATCGATTTTATTTCGAACTGACTATAAAAAGTACGAAATATAATTTGAATGATTGCTCAATTTTATCTTGAATGCTCAAGCCAGTCCAGTTAAAGTTAGCTGGACTGGCTTGCCTTCTACCTGTATCTGACACCACTAAAAAGGATTATTCATGTCTGCAAATGAAGTGTCTCAGAATAAAATATCCAATGATAAATGTTCTTCTATCATTGTATTCGACGTCAATGAAACTTTGCTCGATATAACGACTCTTGAGCCTTTATTTGAGCGCGTATTCGGTGATCGAGCCCTTATGCGAGAATGGTTTGCACAGTTAGTTTTGTACTCGCAGACCCTGACGTTATCCGGTCTTTATACGCCTTTTGGTGAGCTTGGCATTGGCGCGTTAAAAATGACGGCTACTATTCATAAGGTAGATATTACAGACGATGATATTGCAGAGCTAAAAGAGCGCATGGGCTCAATGCCTGCTTATGATGATGTGGTGCCAGCACTTACTCAATTACGTGAGGCAGGCTTTCGCTTGGTCACGTTGACCAACTCACCAAGTAGCGACGCCCCTACTCCATTAGATAAAGCAGGATTGGGGGAGTTTTTTGAACGGAATTTTAGCGTTGAGAGCGTTGGTAAATTTAAGCCCGCTCCCGAAACTTATGAGATGGTCGCAAAAGCATTGTCCGTTGAAACCTCAGAGTTGTGCCTTGTTGCATGTCACCTTTGGGACATTATAGGCGCGCAAGCTGCTGGCTGTCGTGGGGCTTTTATCACTCGACCATACAACGCTATCCTTGAAGCACCTAATGTTCCAACGCCGGATTTAGTGGTTCCAAACATGATGACACTTGCTGAGAAAATGATCGTTAATAAGCAAGATTGATACTTGTATTGAATGACTCAGCATCAAATATTCAAGAGTGACAGTATAAGTCGCTTTCTACTTGACCGACTCTAGAATAGGCGCGGTTAAAGTAAACCAAGCTTTCATTTTGCCCGCCCTGTTGTCCGGAATGCTTGATAGCGACAACCCGACACATAAAAATACTATGGGTGCCAACTTGCTGAATGTCTTCAATCTGACAATCAAAACTAACCAACGCATCTTCTAAAACAGGCGCACCTGTTGCTAATTCAGTCCAAGAACCATATTTAAAGCGTTCTTCTGAATCCAATTTGGAGGCAAAGGCATTAGATAATTGCTCATGCTGTGCGCCCAACACATTGACACTCAAAGTTTTATTTTCAACAAAATGGGCGTGTGAGCGAGACGAATGATTCATACAAACAAGCAAGGTTGGCGGCGTATCTGTGACGCTACATACCGCAGATGCCGTAAACCCATGCAGACCAGACGCACCTTCTGTGGTAATAACATTGACCGCAGTCGTTAACAAGGACATTGCATCTCTAAAGTCGGTGGCTTCAATCATGACTTGACTCCTAAATTTTAAATCTTTAAGTTCACTGGTAACTGAGGTCACTCACGAGTTTAAACAAGCTCGAATAGGCGAGATTAAAAACCCAGCTTACAAAAGCTAAATTTTGCATAAGTTTAGTTAATAAACCTCAAGAGGTCAGTTCTTGACGAACGATTTCTGCGCCTGCACTTAACGCTTTTAATTTGCCTTGCGCAACGTGGCGAGACAAGGGAGCCATACCGCAATTGGTCGAAGGATAGAGCTTGTCCGCATCGACAAATTGCAGGGCTTTACGTAGCGTATTGGCCACTTCTTCAGGAGTCTCAATGTCATTGGTTGCCACATCGATAGCGCCGACCATCACTTTTTTACCGCGAATGAGTTCAAGTAAATCCATGGGCACGCGTGAGTTTTGACACTCTAACGAGATAATATCGATCTTAGACTGTTGTAGTTTAGGAAACGCTTGCTCATATTGACGCCACTCTGAACCCAGTGTTTTTTTCCAATCGTTATTGGCTTTGATGCCATAGCCGTAGCAAATATGCACCGCCGTTTCACATTTCAGACCTTCGATGGCACGCTCTAAGGTGGCAATACCCCAGTCATTCACGTCATCAAAGAACACATTGAATGCCGGTTCATCGAATTGAATAATATCAACCCCAGCCGCCTCTAATTCTCGCGCTTCTTCGTTCAGAATTTTGGCAAATTCCCAAGCTAATTTTTCACGGCTTTTATAATGACTATCATACAGCGTATCAATCATCGTCATTGGACCGGGCAGCGCCCATTTGATAGGCTGATTGGTTTGCTGACGTAAGAATTTCGCATCATCAACAAACACAGACTTCTGACGGCTTACGCTACCCACGACTGTCGGCACACTAGCATCGTAGCGATTACGAATGCGCACGGTCTCGCGCTTCTCAAAATCTACGCCATCAAGATGTTCGATAAAGGTGGTGACAAAATGCTGACGGGTCTGCTCGCCATCACTGACAATATCAATCCCTGCATGTCGTTGCTCCTGCAATGACACACGTAGAGCATCTTGTTTGGCTTCAAGCAGTTGCTCACCTTCTAACGCCCAAGGTGACCAAATTTTTTCAGGTTCTGCAAGCCAAGACGGTTTTGGTAAGCTGCCAGCGGTTGAGGTTGGTAGTAATAGTTTCATAATTTGTCTTCTATATTTTATTTTTTTATATTTCGGCTAGGTTTAAGCTAAATTTTAATTAGTTAAGCAGCGTGTTTTTTAACATCATAGCCTGCAGCCCATTGCTCAAGAATGGCTTGGTAGGGCTTAATAAACTGCTCTTCAGTGAACTTACCTTGCGTCACCGCCATCTGGCTACGCTCGGCGCGATCATACACAATTTGAGTCAATGAATAATCTTGGTACTTCAAACTGGGTTGATACACTTGACCCGCTGTAGAGTTGGCATTGTAGATTTCAGGTCGGTAAATCTTTTGGAAAGTCTCCATAGTGCTGATAGCACTGATCAGCTCAAGATCGGTGTAATCACCTAGCAAGTCGCCTGCAAAATAAAACGCTAAAGGCGCTGCACTATCAGCAGGCATAAAGTAGCGAACCGTTAAGCCCATCTTGTGGAAATAGTCGTCGGTTAATGAATACTCATCTTGTCTGTATTCAACGCCTAATACCGGATGCTGATTGTTAGTACGGTGATAGGTTTTACTGCTTGACACACTGAGGCAAATCACTGGTTTTTTATTAAAGTTGGCTTGGTATACCTCTGAGTTCAAAAGGTATTGAAACAGTTTGCCGTGCAAATCACCAAAATGCGCGGGCGTTGGTGAGGTTGGCGATTTTAAAGGGTTACTGTGATGTTCTGACAATACGATGCTAAAGTCATAATCGCGCACATAAGATGAGAAGCTATTGCCAATCATACCGTCAATACGCTTATTATCTTTATGATCAATAATCGTCGTTTTCAGAGTCTCTATTATAGGAAAGGTATTACCCTTGCCTTCAATATCCATGTCTACGGAAATGATGTCAACTTCAACAGAATAGCGGTCTGCTGTCGGGTTATCCCAATGCGCCAACGCGTTAAAACGATTATTAATCATTCTTAATGTTTTGCTTAAATTCTCTTGACGATGCTCGCCACGCGCCAAATTGGCAAAGTTAGTGGTCAGACGCGTGCTGTCTGCAGGATGATAATTTTCATCAAAACGTATGCGCTTAATTGAACAGCTAAATTCTTTCTCTTTATTAGTCATGATAATTGCACCCTTAATTATTTTAGATAACGCTAAATGTTTGTATGAGGTGAATTATGCCTGAATCATGACATGAATAAAAACGATACTATTTAAATATAAGATGAATATAATTCATGTTAATGAGTATGTTTTAGAAAATAAGTGTGGATAGCAAGAATTTTAATCACTGACTTAATGAAGAGTTGA
>JBBSUA010000170.1:0-5009 GCA_038235315.1 Pseudomonadales bacterium
CCAAGCATCATAATCCATGCCACTGGTAACTCTGATGAGCGTACCTTAGTAGAAGTAACAGCTGGTTTTGCTATGTTAAAGACCTTGAATTTTGGAACAGACATGGTGTGCACCGTTTTGAATGCTATGGTTGTTACTATAATGGATGGTGTCTCGGTAAGCATATTGGTGTTAGTCATAACTGACACTTGCAGCCTTTGCGCTGGTAGTTTTACTCACCTTAGCTTTTTGTATCATTTAACGAAAAGATGAAGCCGTGACAGTCTGGACAATCACTCTCTATTTTTTTCTAACCTCAAATAGAGTGTGATTGCTTGAACTATCATTGCCTCTTCGATCCTTCTTTTTGATGCGTCATTTAATAGTTAGCTTTTTACACTGTCAATATCGCAACGTGCTGTTAGATTACCAAGCTGCGACGTCATTACCTCCGAATGTGAAGCGTCTCACATGTTCACTATATAGCGATGCAGGATAGGCATGATTAGGCTGACTAACTTTAGAGAGTGCTAAATAATGCTCTTGTGCAAGCTGAATAGTTAAAGCCTCTACGTTGCTAGTCAGTTGTTCGATTTTGCTAGCCCCTATTAGTGTTGAAGCCACTGCTTGTTGCGCCGATAGCCAGTTTAGGGCTATCTGAGCAGGATGATGTCCCGTCTCGTCTGCGATGCTCTTTACAACATCCAAAATTTTCCAGTTGCGTTCTATAAACTTACTATCGCCAAAAGGGTTGTCTCCTGATAACCGATCATCACTTTTACCTTCATCAGATGAACCATCAGGCAGACTAGTGCCTCTTTTGCCAGCAACATTGTCAGGATTATCTTGCTTATATTTTCCTGTCAAAAACCCACCTGCTAAAGGACTCCACGGTTGTACAGCCAACCCTGCGGATAAAGCCAAAGGGATATGTTCAGCTTCAATATTTCTCTCAACTAGTGAGTATTCTAATTGCAAGGCTATAGGAGCAACTTTTCCTGACGCTTGTGCCAATGTCACGATTTTAGATATGTACCACGCTGGGGCATTTGAGATTCCCCAATATCTTACTTTTCCTGCTTTTACTAGGTTAGTCATCGTCTCTAACACCTCTTCAGCAGGCGTTACCATATCCCACATATGTACCCAATACATGTCGATATAATCAGTTTGTAAATTGTTTAACGATTGATTTAATGCATTATGAATATGCTTTACGCCATTGCCACCTGAATGAGGATGTGTGCCTGTTCCAAATCCTGCTTTGGTAGCAATAACCATCTCATCTCTGATGTTCATCTTGCTGACAAACTCACCTATTAGACGTTCACTGTTGCCACCAGAATACACATCTGCGGTATCAATAAAATTACCTTGTAATTCGTAATAATGTTTAAAGATTTCAAACGATTGATCGTCATTTGCGCCCCATCTTTGAGTGCCAAAAGTCATCGTCCCTAGGGCTAAAGGACTAACAATCAAACCTGAGTTACCAAAAGCTTTATATTGATTCATGTTCATCGTGATGATCCTACTATTGATGTTAAGAGTTATTATAATAGTCTTTGTCATTCATAATGATAATAGCTATAATAAAACAAAGACTTATGAATATTATTCATTAATAAAGGCGTAAGATATTTTGCTAGTACGCATCATTATCTTAGCCAAAGCGAATCATGGCTGTTTTTAATTGAGTAAAGGAATCAATGCTTTCGCGCCCCAATTCACGCCCAACCCCTGATTGCTTATAGCCGCCGAATGGTGCTTTTGCGTCAATCTCAAAAATCGTATTGCCCCACACTGTGCCTGCATCAATCGTATCAATCACGCGGTGCATTCTTGATACGTCTTGCGTCCAAACCGAAGCTGAAAGACCAAACTCAGTATCGTTAGCCAGTTTTATCGCTTCAGCTTCGTCACTAAAACGCATGATTGCAGCGACGGGACCAAAAATTTCTTCTTGTGCAATAGTCATGTCAGAGGTGACCTCTGCAAAAACCGTGGGTTGCACAAAGTATCCAGGACCATTTTGCGTCTGACCACCGCTCACAAGACGAGCCCCTTCTGCTTTACCCTTTTCAACATAACCCATGATGCGATTGAGTTGTTTCTCGGATACTATCGGTGGGATGACTGCACCCTCCTCCCAAGCTGATCCTAGCTTCATACTCGATGCAGCAGCAGCAATCTTCTTGACCACGACATCATAAATCGAATCCTGTACAAGAATACGCGAGCCAGCTACGCATCCTTGCCCTGCGCCTGCGCAGAATCCTATGGTTGCCGCTGGAATTGCGCGGTCGAGATCAGCATCAGAAAAAATGATAGTGGGAGATTTCCCCCCAAGCTCTAACGTCACTTTTTTAAGGGTTGCCGCGGCAGATTTCATAAGTGATTTGCCGACATCAGTTGATCCCGTAAAGGTTATCTTTGCGACATCAGGATGCTCAACTAGTGCCTGACCTGCTTCAGCACCACTTCCAGTAACAAGGTTTACAGCGCCATTAGGTAAACCTGCCTCGATCATAAGCTCAACCATACGAATTGAGACGAGCGGAGCTTCTGACGCAGGCTTTAGGACAACCGTGTTACCGCAAGCTAATGCAGGCGCAATTTTCCAAGATCCTGCCTGTGCTGGACCGTTCCAAGGAATGATTGCTCCTATGACTCCTAAAGCCTCCCGCTTCGTCCATGTCAAGCTTGCCCCATTAGATGGCAATGTTTCACCAGCGATCTTGGTAGGCCACCCAGCATAGTAACGGAACGCTTCAATCCCTCCAGCGACCAATGCTCTAGATAGCGCGGGTATCGTACCTAAATCACTCGATTGGATCGCCGCAAGCTCTTCAGTATGATCTTCCAGTTTTTGAGCAATGGTATATAAAAGAGCTGATCGCGCCTCAGGCAACATCTCTGACCATTCTGGATCAACGAAGGTCTGCTGAGCGGACGCGACAGCGTAGTCAACATCATGTGCCTTGCCACTAGCACAGGTTGCTACTACTTCGCCTGTCGCAGGATCAACGACAGAAAACCTGTCACCATCTGCCGCCATTATCATGGATCCACCGATTAATAAGCCGTGCTCTCGTTTGACGAAAGCTTGTGCCTGTGCACGTACTTCTTTCGAATAAGGAGTTGATAAATCTTGTTTTGAAAAATCTGCCATAATAATTCTCTCTACTGTTATATAAGGATATTGAAACAGTCATCGACAATTAGAGACTGTTTAATTAAATCTGAATAACCAACAACTTGATATTGGCTCGTGTTTATTGCGACGTTGCGACGTTCGTGCCAACGTGAAGAATCATTATGATAGCCTTTGCTATTCACAATGATAAGGGTCAGAATAGACCAAAGACTTATGAATGGAGCTCAACAATGAAACGAGAGATTTGGAGTGATTTGATTGTTTTTGCCAAAGCCTGTCAGTATGGAAGCTTTACAGCAGCGTCTAAAGAATTGAACATTTCACCTTCGGCAGTAAGTCATACTATAAAAAAACTCGAAGCCAGACTAGAGACTCGATTATTACATCGCTCAACTCGGAGTATTGCTCCAACGGAGTTAGGGCAGAAGCTTTTAGAAGAATTAGAGCCAGCAATCAAAGCATTAGATGCCACAATAGATACCTTTAATATCGATAGTATGGAACCAAAAGGACGTATTCGTATTACCAGTCATAAGGTCGCAGTGAAGTACACACTGTTGCCACGCCTCAAAGAATTTGCAAGACAATATCCATTAATTATCGTTGAAATTAATATTGATGACGGTTTGGTGGACTTTATTAGCGAGGGTTTTGACGCAGGAATAAGACGCTACGAATCGGTAGCGCCTGATATGATTGCTGTAAAAATAGATGAGTCAGATCAGCTGATATATGTCGCATCTCCAAGCTATCTAACTATTAAAGGCACACCAAAATCTCCAGCAGATCTGCAAAATTATCATTGTATAGCCTACCGCTTTGAGACTTCAGGTTCTATTTTTGATTGGCCGTTTGCTGAAGAGGGACGAGAATATAAAATAGTGACCACTCCGACACTTGTTTTCAATGACACAGATATGTTGTTAGATGCTGCTATAGAGGGTTGCGGTATAGCCTGCGTTACTAAGAGACAGGCGCAAATCGCATTGAATAATGGAGATTTATGTCAAGTATTTACCGATCAATCTACGGTCATACCTGCAAATTTTATCTATTTCTCAGGGCGCAGTCATTTACCTCATGCACTTAGAGCATTTGTTGATTTTTTTAAATTCGAGAGTTAACGATATAAAGATCATTTGTTTCAACACACTCTAATATAATAATCTAACTAGCCGACTTTTCGGAAATAAGATCGATGAATGCTCTCAAGGTCGCTGGCATTACTCTACTCGAAAAATATAGCCTTGGACCTTCAAATTCTTGCCACCATTCTTCCATAACAGGTTCAAGCGCACCGCTTTGAAAATGAGGATTCAGCCAATTCCTGAAAGTACAAATTATGCCATGCCCTAAGCAAGCCAGATTTATCGCTGCAGATGCACCGTCTACACCGATAATCAATCTACTAGAAGGGTCTACAATCACCACTTCCCCCTCTCGCTCAAACTCCCATACCGTTAATGCCCCACTCGAAAATCGCATGCGAACACAATCATGATGTAGTAGGTCGAGCGGATGTGAAGGCAGCTTAGACTTAGCTAGATATGAGGGTGCAGCGGCGAGAGCCAACTGCTGATATCGAGGTCCTATCGGTACAGCGATCATATCTTGTGCTAAATGCTCACCATAGCGTATGCCTGCCACGCAGCCCTCTGCAATAGCGTCGACGAACTGGTCATCTACCACCAATTCAACCCGTGCTAATGGGTATCTAGCTAGAAACCGATCAATTAATGGCGGCAAAATATCAACCATCACAGCGCCAGTCACATTTAGCTTTAGCAGTCCCTGTACTTCTTGCTCTGCATTGACAACAGAATCCAGTACCGCATAGGTTTCAGCCAATAAAGGCGTTAAACGCATCTCCAGC
>JBBSUA010000171.1:0-4912 GCA_038235315.1 Pseudomonadales bacterium
GTCGTGGCGCCCATAAGCGTGAGAAGAATGGACAGCGTGGTCGTGGACGTAATCGTCAAAATCAAACAGATAATGGCGACAATAAGCAAGTGTCTCAGGCAGAAAATAACGCTCAAGCGAATAGCCGTAACCTTATTGAACAGCCCGTTATTAATGATGCGTCCAATATTCCTACTCGCCGCCGCCGTGCTGCAAGTCAAAAAACATCTATGGATACGAACTCTGCATCAGTAGAGCAGACCTCTTCTCGCACGACCAAACCACAGCAATCACGAGGTAGTCAGATTCAAAATACACAGCAAATAAAACAGGACGGCAATGAGCTTGCGCAACTGCAACGATTGTCACTCGCTAGTGCTAACAAACCGTCAAATAAGCGTCAGTCGCCTAGACCTGCTCCATTATTTGTGATCGAGCACGAAAATGTCGTGCCACCATTACAAAAGCAGATTGGTAATGACAATGTGGCGCCGTCTAGCAATAGCAAAGCAGCTACGCAGAACAAGTCTACTCCTAGAAGTAAAGAGAAGGCGATTGATACTGAGCCTAAGGTTGTTAGTAGCACGAATAAAGCGCAACCTGCGCATGACAGTGCTCAAACCCAGCAATCTATTGACAAACAATCAATGCCTGCTCAGAAAAAAGTAAAAAGCGCAGTTATACAGGCACCACAGTTAGTGAGTAACAATAGTGAGCCCATACCACATAAGCGTCGTCGCCGTCAGCCAACTGTAGACACACAAGTTGCTACTGATAGCAGCTCAGCGTCGACTCAGTATGAAAAGACTCAGTATGAAAAAAAGTCACCTAAGCCAGTGCAGCAGCCTAAAGCTAACGCTGAGGATAGTGTGAAGAATGACAGTAAAACAAGGGCTACTAAACCAGCAAGTTCACGCAGCAATAGTAAATCCACTAAGCCTGCTAGAACCACTAAGGCAGCTAAAGCAAAAGCTACTGATACAAAAACTGAGGTCCATGCAAAAGAAGCGACTACTCAGAGTTCAAATACCAACAGAACGTCGACCAATAAAGGCGCTGTACCATCTAAGCGTCGTCGCCGTCAGCCTAGTACTGACACAACGGTAGTAGAGCAAAAAGGTAAGTAGCAGTCATGACATCTTCTTTAGATACTAGCGTTACTACTATTGTTGATAAAGATACTGATTCAGATATTTGGGTCAGGTGTTATTTAGGCTTGGGCAGCAATTTGGCGAATGAGCTTGGTTTACCCGCTGAGCATTTACAGCAAGCTGCCACTAGTTTAGATGAGCATGAAGATATTCGTGACGTGCAGATATCTTCATTTTATGCCTCGAAGCCCATGGGGCCACAAGACCAACCAGACTTTGTGAATGCTGTCGTTGGCTTTGAGACTAAGTTGCAACCGTTAGCGCTGTTAGCACTTTGCCAACACTTAGAGCAGCAAGCAAAGCGTGCTCGTTTGCGTCACTGGGGCGAGCGCAGTCTTGATGTCGATATTTTACTTTACGGACAAGCACAGATTGTAAAATCACAATTAATCGTACCGCATGCTGGACTGACTGAGCGTAATTTTGTATTGATACCCTTACGAGAATTGGCGCCAGAGGTAATGATTGCTGGTCAGATGATAACTACTTATAAGCAAAGTGAAGATTGGACAGGGCTCAAGCTACTCAGTTAAAAAAAAGAGAACATTATGACAACATTATCTACTCTCAATAAATTCAAAAGAGACGGTACTAAGTTTACTTGTTTAACTTGCTATGATGCGATGTTTGCGCGGATGATGGATAAGGCTCAGATTGATACGATCTTAATCGGTGATAGCCTTGGCATGGTAGTACAAGGTCACGATTCAACCTTGCCAGTGACCATTGCTGATATGGTTTACCATACGAGCAATATTGCCCGTAGTAATGAGCATGCACTTATTCTAGCTGACTTGCCATTTATGAGTTATGTGACTTTGCCAGAGGCTATTACCAATAGCCGTCAGCTTATGCAAGCAGGCGCGCATGTGATCAAGATCGAAGGTGGCAGTGAACTATGCACATTGGTGACCACGTTAGCGCAAGCAGGGACACCAACGTGTGTACATTTGGGATTAACCCCACAGTCAGTAAATGTCTTCGGCGGCTATAAAGTTCAAGGTCGTGGTGATGAGGCATCCAATAAATTGCTTACGGATGCCAAAGCAGTCGTGGCTGCAGGAGCGGCGCTATTAGTGTTGGAGTGTGTTCCTGCTGAGCTTGCCAAATTAGTGACAGAGTCCGTCCATGTGCCAGTCATCGGTATCGGGGCAGGGGCTGACACTGACGGTCAGGTGCTAGTCATGCACGACATGCTTGGGATGGCTCATGGCCGGGTTCCACGTTTTGTCCATGATTTTTTGACTGATGAGCGCAATACTGAGCATAGCATTGAAGGCGCATTCGCCTTATATCAACAGTCAGTACGCGAAGGCAGCTTTCCTACTGAGAAGCATCAATTTAGCTAACGGCTATTTGAAAAATCATTACCCAAAAAATTAATCTCATTCATAACCACGTATTTAAGCTAAAAGATAAGAAGACTCTGCAATGCCTACCATTTATCACCATATTTCGACCTTACGCACTATGCTAAAGCTTCACCGTAGCCAGCAGCGTATCGCACTAGTACCGACGATGGGCAATTTGCATGACGGTCATTTAGAACTGGTGAGAATTGCCAAGCAGCACGCGGATATCGTAGTGGTTAGTATCTTTGTTAACCCGACTCAATTTGGCGTAGGTGAGGATTTTGATAGTTACCCGCGCACGCTTAATGAAGATGTTGCCAAGCTAGCTGGTGTTGGTACGGACTATGTCTTTGCGCCTAGCGTTGATGAGATGTATCCGCTGTTACCAGCGCCGACTGCTATTAACGCTGGCAGTATAACCGAGCAGTTGTGTGGATTGAAGCGACCCACTCATTTTGATGGTGTTGGTATTGTCGTGTCTAAACTGTTCAACATCGTGCAGCCTGACGTGGCAGTGTTTGGACAAAAGGACTATCAGCAATTAGCGATTATCAAGCAACTGGTACGTGATTTAAGCTATCCAATTGATATTATTGCCGCGCCTATTGTCAGAGCTAATGATGGTTTAGCCTTATCATCACGTAATCAATACTTGAGCACGGTAGAGCGTAAAGTAGTAGCGCCGATACTACATCAAGAGCTACAACGCTTAGCCCAACAGTTGACTGACAATAAGCATGTTCAGCAGCAAGAATTGACAGCCTTAATAGAGGATACGCGCGCACGTATCACTACTGCCGGATTCCGTATTGACTATTTGGAAGTAAAAACGGCTCAATTAGAACCGCTAGATGATACTTTCATAACCTTAGGCAACCAAGATTTAGTGATCTTAGTAGCTGCATGGTTAGGTCAAGCCCGTTTGTTAGACAATCAATCAGTCGTTTTTAATCCAATGGATGCCCAATGAGCTGGAATAATTGATTATGGAATCAGATAAAGATAAGACTATAGAAAAAATATCTCAATCAGAAACTAACAGTATTAGTGTGTTGGTGATATCGGGTCGCTCAGGATCAGGTAAAACCTCAGTATTAAATATTTTGGAAGACTTAGGTTACTATTCCATTGATAACTTACCTCTGTCTTTGCTGCCTGATGTGGCACATAAATTAGTCAAAGAGAGTGCTATTCGTCGTATTGCTCTTGGGGTCGATATACGTTCACCACGTGCAGATTTATCTAACTTTTCAGAGGTTCATGAGACTCTAAAGCGAGTTTATGGTGAGCAGACAGTCAGGGTTATTTATGTGACTGCACAAGAGAGCACGTTAGTTGCGCGATTTAATGCGACTCGTCGTGTCCATCCTTTGATGGCACAAGATGCAGAAGAGTCAGGTCATCCTACTTATAATTTGCCAGCTGCTATTAAAAAAGAAATTGAGCTATTAGAGCCAATTGCTATCTGTGCAGATATCACTATTGATACGAGCAAATTAAATATTCATCAGCTTAAAGAGCGTCTACGTGAACAGGTAGGCGCAGATAACAAGATCGTTATTAATCTGTTATCTTTTGGTTTTAAATATGGCAGCCCTATTGATGCCGACTTTGTATTTGATGTTAGAATTTTGCCCAATCCGCATTGGAATCCTACGTTACGTAGCGCTACTGGACTGGATGCAGAGGTTAGCGAGTTCTTCGCAGATTATCCTGAAGTTGCTGAAATGACTGATGATATCAACAAGTTTTTAGACCGTTGGCTGCCAGAGTTTTTGCATAACAATCGTCACACTGTGACCGTTGGCATCGGTTGTACAGGTGGCAAACATCGCTCAGTATTTATTACTGAGCAGCTAAAACATAGGCTAGAGAAGAGCTTGCCAGCAGAATTAACCGTCATTGCCAAACATCGTGAAAAACGTCGTTGGTAAAGCAGTAGTGTTACTATAGACAATACTTATGATTCACATTCAGCTAGTAATACAATTTTATTCACGATGTTGAGTATGATCACACCACATTTTATTTATTATTCTAGAAGGCTTATATGATTGACTGGTCAGAACATGATATGCGCGTCTCGCGTACTGAGCTTAAAAAAGCCCATGAACGCTTGCAGCTACTATCGATACCACTAGCAAGCTTATCAAAAAAGCAGCTAAAAAAACTTCCTGCCAGTGATTATTTCATGGCAGAATTGATGGCATTGGCTGATATTACAAGTGCCACTGCTCGCATTCGTCAAACTAAGCGCGTGGGTAAGCTTATCAGTGAAGAAAACCGTCATGAGCTCGTAAAAGCGTTATTCGATGCCTTTTTCCCTATTGAGCAGGTTGCTAAAATAGAAGGCTGGCATGGTCGATTAAATATCGATGATGAAGGAACATTGAAGCAATTCGTCAAACAGTATAAGGAATCCGAGCGTAA
>JBBSUA010000172.1:0-4895 GCA_038235315.1 Pseudomonadales bacterium
TGATGATACTGTACAGAACTAATGACTCACCGCCTTTCGGTTTTTAAAAAGAGTGAAAGTCTGCTTATGCAGTTTGGCTATACTTATTTCTGACAATACATGTTTTAGTTAGGTTTAAAAGACTAATGCCTAGATATTTGGTTCCAAACAAGGTGTTTCAGCAGCCATTCCCTTTGTTATTAGCTCCCCTTTTAGCGTTACTTTTTAGCGTTACTTTAATTTTATGGTTATCAGACTTTGAATTGACTTCACTATTCGTCAACCTTATTGATGGATAACTTTCACAAATGGGAACATATAATTAACTGCGCATTAGCTATTTTGACCTATGCTATCAAATCCTGTAAACCTTGACTTTAAGACAATGGCTTGAATGGCTGTCTATTTAGAAAGATAGTCACTCGCTGCTTTAATCTCGGGGGTATAGAGTGGTCTTTTCAGTGTCTTATTCTCTCAGAAAGTTGGGTCTCTGACAATCCCGAGGCGGTTCATATTTACGTTAATTGCCTCTGTATAGTCTGAAAGCTTACAAGCCTATTTAATAACTATTCCCAAACCATGGGTATCGCTCAATGCAACCCGTGTAAACTGCCTTCTTTTATCTAAAATCATTTGTTATAACGTCTGTATTACAATATCTAGTCAAGAACTCCTCTAAATTATTACGGTACATATTATTAAGACCAATAGAATACATGCCTGAGATCTCCTAATAATCACACTAATTCACATTGATTCTTGATCATTGCGCTAGTTAGGAACTAAACTGGCAGCCATAATCACTATCATTCAAAATATAGAGCAACTTGTTATTGATCTTTAACTCAATGAAATTAGGAGTGTAGCGTCATGTCAATTTTTTACAAAGACTCAAGTTTTCCAGTAATGAGGTCGGTAGTACTCTCGACTATCGCTATTAGTAGTCTATGGTTAGTAACTGCCTGTGATTCACAGACCGTAACGTCCAATAGCAATGCAACTTCGAATACTGATAACGCAGGTAACAATATAATAAAGAATGATAGCTCATCATCTACCAACTCAAAAAACCTACCTAATGAGAAAATGGTCAGCCTACTAGGTTATCAGAAATTAAGCTTTGGTCAGGTTATTACTCCTGAGCTTTTAAGTGAATTAGGACTTGCTAGGCAAAGTGGCGATAACGAACAGTGCTATTACGTGAGTAATCCAAAACTAAGTTATGTGGATAAGGACTATGGTAAACGCGCCTCAGTGCTGTATCAAATCATAGATGACAAGGTTGCCTTGATTACTATTAAATCTCCAGACACGCCATTTTATACAGGTATTAACATCGGTGATTCAGCCAAAGCAGTCATGAAAGTGCAT
Organism: Pseudomonadales bacterium; assembly: GCA_038235315.1. Taxonomy (GTDB): domain Bacteria; phylum Pseudomonadota; class Gammaproteobacteria; order Pseudomonadales; family Moraxellaceae; genus Psychrobacter. The sequence continues at coordinate 1,351 of JBBSUA010000172.1, forward strand.
AATGACAACCTTGCTTACGAAGTAGATAAATATGCGGTTGATGGCGACTATTATAGTCTTATTGCTAACGTTAAGTTTGACAATAAAGAGGACACACTGCCCATACAAATTGAGTATCATATCAAGGGCGGGCAAAAGCTCAATGACTATAAAATAAAATCAACTGAGTGGACAGCAGATAATAAGAGAATGCTGCAAGGGCAGGTAAAGAGTATTGATATAGGTATTCCAGAGGCAATTTATCTTGTCGAAGGCTGCTCTTAAGTCATCATCGTAAAGAACCCAATTAGGTATTGAGTTCTTTATATTTTTCAGATTGGCTGTATTCTTTATTTTGGATTAATGAGTCATCGCGCTTTCTAGAATAGTATATGCCGCCTTGACTCTATCTGCGTTAGGATAGTTTTTATTAGCTAAGATGACAATGCCTGTCTTTTTAGCAGGAATATAAGCGATATATCCACCAAATCCATTGGTAGCCCCTGTCTTATTGACCCATACATCATTCAGAACAGGCGTTGGATAATTGTCTGCTTGAATGATTTGAGGGTTAAGAATAACCTCTATCGAATTACCTTCAAGTAGCGTTTCTAACTTTACTGGAAACGGATACATCTCCCATGCTAATCCCTGTGTGAAAGTGCTCGCTTGATAATAACCCTTTCTATTATTCTCTAATGCTTGCTGGATATCTTTATCTAAAGGTATCAGACCCATATTAGCCGCCATATATTGAGTCATATCTGCGCTGGTTGATTTAATACCGTAGGTTTCCGAATCCAATATGCCAGGATTGACTCTTACAGGCTCTCCAGCAGCGTTATAGCCAAACGCGTAATCAGCCATTCTATCTTTAGGAACATTGACAAAGGTATTTTTCATTTTTAATGACGGTAGTATTTTATTTTCCATCAGCTGAGCGTAATCAGAGCCCATACTCAGTGCCGATATATAACCAACTAGTCCTATGCTTGCATTGGAATATAGGCGCTTTGAGTTTACAGGAAAATCGGGCTGCCAAGATTTGTAGTAGCGGAGCAAGTTTTTATTGTTCTTAACGTCGTCAGGTACTTGTAATGGTAAGCCGCCTGCCGTGTAGGTTGCCAGATTTATAAGTTTGGTGCTTCCGATAGCACTGTTTTTTAGGTAAGGAATATATTTATCAGCGGTGTCCTCTAATGCTAGTGTGCCTTTTAATTGTGCATAACTGGCTGCTGTAGCGTTAAAGGTTTTACTGATAGACCCTATCTCAAAAATAGTATTTTCTGTTACGGGTTTGCTGTTTTTTTTATCCGCTAATCCATAATTATACAAATACGATTTGCCGTCAATAATAATGCCAAAGGCCATTCCCGGGATCTCATATTGATTCATTAACACTTTGGCTTGCTTATCAATTTCATTCTTTAAATCATCAGTATTACCTGAAGCCTGAACATTTTTAGATAATAATAGGGTCGACACTAAAGTTGTAATGATGAGTTCACTCAAAGTTATTCGGGCTATTTTTTTCATTGTATAGTTACTTATCCAAAAAAGAGTATGCGTAGTATATATTAAAAATTAGCCTCGCTTTTATTTGACCTACGCTGTCAATTCCGTAGATATTAACTTGAAAGGTTTATGCGCTAAGAAGGAAAAATCACCACATTATCACCCTCTTGCCATGGTTGAAACTTAGTCATGGCTTGCAAAAATAAGGGATGCTCTAACCAATACTGTAGCCATAGATGTAGGTTTGGATACGGTAGACTATAAAAAACATCACGATCCACATGAGCAAATTGACGGACAAAAGGCATGATGCCAATATCAGCAATGCTCATATTATTGCCTAGTAGATAAGGATTATTAGTCAACAGCTCCTCTAAAACCTGTAAAAAGGCTTCGCCCTGTTGCCGATATTCTGTCTGAGTCATCTCAAGGTGACGGTCAGCATATTTATAGCGATCCAACCAATATTTGAATTCCTTGTCATTTTGCTCAATCAGCGCATTGGCCTGATGCAAAACATTTGTATCAAGCAACCCTTGCGGATCTTTCTGCTCAAGCGCCCACGCCATTATCTCTCGACTCTCTTCAATCACAGTGCCATCAGAAAGCTGTAAAACAGGTACGGTACCTTTCGGGCTAATCGCTAGCATCTGGGTCGGTTTTGTTTTTAGGACTATCTCCCGCAGTTCCACCTGTATTCCGGCAAACAAAAGGCCGAGGCGGGCGCGCATAGCGTATGGGCAGCGACGAAAAGAGTACAGGCGATGAAGTGAAACAGTCATAAGTGTTTTCCGTATTTTTAGACTTATAGTAAACTATTTCATAGGGTCAAAATCAACGGTTATACCTAACTCATACATCACACCTGCGGCTAATGCTATTTGCATTTATGCCTTATACACACTTTGTATCTAATTCGCTATCCATTACCATCTAACCAAACACAGACAAAATAACAGATTTAACAACAGTGCCGCATACATCATATGGATACTCCTTATTATCTTTCATTTGTTATACTTAATATTCGAATTATCGAATGTATTTTAGATATCATGACTTTCACAAACCATTAAATCAAGCTGATTCCGAACGGTAGATGAAATATTAGAAGCTATGCACAGCTAAGATATTTTTTAGAACTGTCAGTTTTAATTTCAGGTTGGCTTGATACTTATTAGACGGTATAGTCTTTACGTAGGATACTTTTAGAGACGCGTTAAGTGAGCTGGCGCGATAGATAATTTTGATTTCAAGGATGAAATATGAAGACGCTTAGAACTCCTGATTCGTGTTTTGTGAACCTGCCCGATTACGATTTTGCCCCGCTTTATCTAATGGTCGATGATGGTGAGGGTGGTGAACTGCGTGTGCATTACCTTGACGAAGGTCCAAAAGATGCCGATCCGGTCTTACTGCTGCATGGTGAGCCTTCATGGTGCTACTTATATCGCAAGATGATCCCCATACTGGTTGCAGCAGGATACCGCGTTATTGCTCCCGACCTTCCCGGTTTTGGACGCTCAGACAAACCTGCGTCTCGTACTGACTACACCTATCAGCGTCACGTTGACTGGATGCAGTCGGTACTCGACCAGTTAGATTTAAAGAATATCACCTTATTCTGTCAAGATTGGGGCGGCCTCATTGGTCTACGCCTAGTAGCCGCCAATCCAGATCGGTTTGCTCGGGTAGCAGCTGGCAATACGATGCTCCCAACTGGCGATCATGATCCAGGGGAAAGCTTTCGCAAATGGCAGCAGTTTTCGCAAGAAACACCAGAATTCCATATCGCAGGGATAATAAAGAGCGGTACCACTATGGCGTTATCACAAGGGGTAATCGACGCTTACAATGCGCCTTTTCCTGATGAGTCTTACAAAGAAGGCGCTAGGCAGTTTCCGTTGCTCGTGCCCACGACGCCAAATGATCCTGCCTCAGATGATAACCGTGCCGCTTGGGGTGAACTGAGCAAATGGACAAAACCCTTTATTACGTTGTTCAGCGACTCCGACCCAATTACTGCCGGTGGTGATCGAGTCATGCAAAAA
>JBBSUA010000173.1:0-4849 GCA_038235315.1 Pseudomonadales bacterium
GCTCGAATTCTCACTATTTTAAATGAGCGTCTTTCAGATCGAGAGTGGCTAGAGCTTGACCGTCCTACGATAGCAGACTTAGCGTGCTTTCCTTACGTAGCGCTTAGCCACGAAGGTGCGGTATCACTAGAGCCTTATCCAGCGATACAAAACTGGATAAGTCGTATAAAAGCGTTACCAAACTTTGTCTCCATGCCTGCATTGTAGTGGAGGGATTAGCAATGACGTTTACAGTCACCGCTTATGAACATGTAGGTATCAGAGTCAGCGACCGCGAAAAATCGATTCGCTTTTATGAAGCGTTGGGTTGGGTCGAGGCGCTTGATCTGCCAGAGCATCATGCAAACGAGATGGTGAACGACAGCGGCGTCTATATTAACCTCATTTTTAATGGCGTTGCTGATGTGCATGCAAAAAATATACTACAGGACAATAGCGTTAAATATCCTGGGATGACGCATGCCGCGTTTATTGTAGATGATATTGAAGCTTTAATGACTAAGCTTGAACAGGAAAATATATCTATTACCGATGGCCCACATATTTATGGCAATAGAAGAAAGCTGATTTTCATCCGAGATCCAGATGGTAATGTTTTGGAATTCAACGAAATATTAAAATAAGCACGTTATAAGTATCTTAAATAGACCTACTAACTAGAAATGAGCACTCAACCATAATCTCAACTTAAGTGACCACAAGGGCTGAATACCAGTCAATCCTTGTGCCATTTCACCATCTTTGAGAATGACATATGAGGGCGTTACTTGTCCTTGCCAGTCATCAAATATTTCACCTTCTTCGTCATTGACTGTCACGAAATTATAATCGTGCTCAGTTAAATAACGCTGCAATTCTTGATTACTACCTGACTGTATCGCCACCGTCACTATAGGATAATCATCTGCTACGACGAGTTTTTCTATAGTCGGGGAGGTCACACTACATATTGAGCACCACGTTCCCCAAAAATATATCAGTGTTGGCTTATCCTGACTCAATACTGCCAAATCAACCGCTTGCCCTTGATAATCGGTCAGTTGTAGCTGTGGATTGGCAGGCATAATAGGCTGCCGCCACCAGTTAATAGCGGTATATATCATTAAAAATATGACACCGTACAAGAGTACGTTCTTAAAAATTAACCATGCCTTTTGTTTACCGTTTTTTTTAAGCTTTGGTTCAGTGTTTAGAGTATTAGGGTCATTGGTTTCAATAGACATAGTATTCGCTTTTTTAAATTTAGAAATGCAAGCCATTATTCGCACATCTAATCCCTTTTTTATTGTCTTTTTAAACAATAACCAGTATAACAAATCTTCACCACCAGACAGCAAAAAGCAGTCAATCATTACTGCTACGACTGCTTAAGCTTAGTTTAGGTTTTTGCTGTTTATTTCTTTACCTGATCCAACCAATACCGTTGGATCTGCTCAAATACACCCCTCTCTTTTAATTGGGCAACCCCTTTATTAACCTCTTCGAGAAGTGCTTTATTTTTTTTATTCACCAATACAACTTGTCCCGCAGCAGCGTCGTCTTCATCTTCATAACTGACCATCGTGACGATATGCTCTGGATGGTTTTTTGTGGTGTATAGCAATATGTACCTGTTATCAATAATAGCATCTACTTTGTCTTGCATTAAGCTTTCATAAGATAGAAAAGAAGTTTTTGCGACTGTCAGATCAATATCCTCTGATTTGTCTAATGCCGCCGCTTGCGTCGAACCTTCTAATACGCCAACACGGAGCCCCTTTAGATCGTCTAAGTCTTTGATATTCAGTTCAGGCTTGACGTACATGATTGTTGAGGGGTTATGAAGGTAGGGTTTTGATAGACCATATTTTTCAGTCAGCGCTTTTTGATAGGATATGCCCGCAACAGCCATATCATTCCTACCTGTCAAGACGCTATCAAACAGATCTTGCTCTGACTCTTTGTAGAAATCAACTTTAAAGCCTTGCTCTTCACCGATGGCACGGATTGAATCAATATCAGAACCTTGAAGATTGCCGTAATCATCCTGAAATGAGAAGGGCGGGTAGCCATCAACTACCGCCACCTTCATGATAGGCGCTGAATCAGGCAACTTGCTCACAAAAATTTCCTGATCTTCAAGCGTTAATTTACTCTTCCATTTAGTATAAGTTTCGCTATCACATCCAACCAAACCAACGGCTAACATAATGGGAAGTATTTTATATAGTTGTCTCATAACGACTCTCTTATGTTAATACGGTTACTATCTCACATTAGTTATACTATCGCATCTAAGGGAAAGACAAAATGGTTTTCGCGTTTGTGGTGGCAATAAAAAAGCAGCTAACATCATATGCTTCGCTGCTTACAAGTTATATCCAACAGTTATTTATTGAGCAACAGGCGTCGCCTCTTTAGCAGTATTATCTTCACTTAACCATTTAGCTTCGATTCCCTTAAATACACCTTTAGCCTTGAGCTTAGTAATGCCCTCATTCACATCATCAATGAGTACTTGATTGTCTTTTGCCATTAATATCACTTGCTGCGCCGCTGGCGTATCATCACGCTCGTAAGATTTAATGATAACTTTGGTATCAGGATGTGATTTTGCGGTGTACTGCAAAATAGGTAGATCATCAACGATAGCATCAATCTTACCTTGCATTAGATTCTCATAAGATAAGAATGAAGTATTCATTGTGGTCAGCTCGATATCATCACCCATAGCTTTCAATACATCTGCCTGTCTTGAGCCTTCTAGCGCCCCGACACGCAACCCTTTTAAATCATCTAAGTTTTGGATGTTCAGTTTAGATTTTTCGTACATGATGGCAGAGGGGTTAAAGAAGTAAGGTTTCGATAACCCATACTTTTCATCACGCTCTTTTTGATAAGATATACCTGAAATGGCTATATCGCGGCTACCTGATTCAACGCTATCAAACAGCCCTTGCCATGTTTCTTTATAGAACTCAACTTTGAACCCTTGCTCTTCCCCAATAGCCCGAATTGAGTCTATATCAACACCTTGTAGGTTGCCATAATTATCCTGAAACGAGAAGGGCGGGAAATCACCTGTTAGAGCAACTTTGAGAGTGGGTGCTGTATCAGGAAGTTTACTCACAAAATCTTCTTTGACTTCAACGTCACTTTCTTCGGCAACGACTGCTTTTTGACTAACAGGCTTGTCATTGCTACAACCAAACAAACCAACCGCCCATATCATCGGTAGCACTTTATATATAGTTTTCAAAATTCATCCTTGTAAATTAAAAGCTAAGTATTTGACCGTAGATAAAAATAAACGGCTGAACATTCAGCCGTATTATAACAATGTTTAATTCGATAGTTTGTTCAAAAATCTAAAACTTTTAAGGTTTTTGTGCACGACCTTGTAGCGCATCACCTAGCAGTACACTACCCGAATTCTCACGACGTTCTACTTCGCTTAATTTACTGGCAGATACTTTGGCCTTTTTCTTCCATTTAAGGCTGAACAAATCGTCACGGCGGTCAATGAGATTATGAACCGAGCCTTCATTACGCACATGAATGAGCTTATCCAAATTGACATCGGAGAAGAACACCATTTCCGTATTAGCAGTAGTCTCCGCCATGATGGCATCATGGGGGAAAGCAAAATCTGATGGCGAGAAGATAGACGATTGTGCGTACTGAATATCGAGACTTTCAACTTGCGGTAAGTTACCCACTGAGCCACAGATCATCACATAACATTCGTTCTCAACGGCACGGGCTTGGGCACAAATACGAACACGCAAATAGCCATTCTTAGTATCTGTCCAAAAAGGCACAAACAGAATATCCATATCATCCAGTGCCAGCAATCGCGCCAGCTCTGGAAATTCAATATCATAGCAAACTAAGATACCAATTCGACCCGCATCCGTATCGAAGACTTGAACCTTATCACCACCTTCAATCACCCACGCGCTACGCTCATGCGGCGTAATATGAATCTTGCGCTGTTCTTCCACAGTACCGTCACGGCGACACAGGTAGCTGACGTTATATAAGATATCTTCTTCATCTAATAGCGGCATAGAGCCACAAATAACATTGACGTTATAACTAACTGCCAAATGCGAGATTTCATTCTTAAACCATTCGGTATAGCCAGCCAAGAACCTTATAGCGATGTTTTGATCGGTAGACTCGCACAGACCCATGAGCGGCGCGTTAAAGAATTCAGGCAGGCAGGCAAAGTCAGAATTGTAATCGGCCATAATATCGACAAAGAACTCGACTTGTTGCAGTAGCTCTTCTGGCGACTCGACTTCACGCATCTGCCACTGAATACCGCCGATGCGCACTTCAGATTTACGGGTATTGGGCTTATAATCTCGCGGCTCATAATAAATATTAGCCCATTCAAGTAAAGTGGCAAAGCCCTTTGACTGCTTATCATCAGGCAAATAAGCGGTCAAAATTCGCTTCACAATAAAGCCATTCGATAGCTGAAAAGATAACGCTGAGTCGTGAATCTCACGCGATTCAACCGCATCGATATACTCGCCCGGGGTTAAGTCTTTGTGATTATAGTAATTAGGAATACGACCACCCGCTAGAATGGAGCGCAGGTTTAGCTGTCGACACAGCTCTTTACGCGCATCATAAAGCCGGCGACCTAACCGATACCCGCGATATTCAGGATCGATCAATGCATCCAAACCATACATAGCATCGCCAGCTGGGTTGTCTCTGATAATCTCCTTATGACCGATCAAGTCATCATAAGTGTGTGGGTTTGAAAACTTGGCATAATCTACGCGCATCGATAGCACGATACCGATCAATTGATCATGATCAAACATAGCAATTTGACCTTCTGGGAAGGCATCAA
>JBBSUA010000174.1:0-4847 GCA_038235315.1 Pseudomonadales bacterium
GCGGTGGTATTGCCAACACCTTTTTGGCTGCGCAAGGTCATAGCGTTGGTGCGTCTTTATATGAGGCAGACTTGGTCGATACTGCGCGTGAGATTATGGGTAAGACCGATGTTTTACTGCCTGAATATGTGATTGTCGCTGATAAAAAAGATATCGATTTTGCTGACTTTACCGAATCTTTACAAAATGCTACCGCTACAGTCAAGTCGGTCGATGCTATTGATGCTGATGATATGATATTGGATATTGCACCCCAAAGCGCTGAGCAATTGGCTCAAGCTATTATCAATGCCAAAACCATCTTGTGGAATGGACCTGTTGGTGTATTTGAAGTCGATGCCTTTGGTGCTGGTACCCAAATTATAGCTAAAGCAGTAAAAGACAGCGCAGGGTTTTCGATTGCTGGTGGCGGTGATACTTTAGCTGCCATTGATAAGTATCACGTTGCTGAAGGCGTAAGCTACATGTCTACAGGCGGTGGTGCGTTTTTAGAGTTTGTAGAAGGTAAGACTCTACCAGCAGTAGCAGCATTACAAATTTGATAGAGATAAAAACCTGTAACCAAAAATGGATTCTGATAAGCAATGGGAACGGTGGCATATCAAGTGATTAACGCTAGATATGTCATTGCTACTGATTGAATTTGGGAATCTATTTAGGTGTTACAAAAATAACGACCTGTGATAACTGATTGTTTCTTAAGAAGTTACTTAGAGTCTTAATCTGACTGTTAAGTAGTTGTTATTTGTTCTTATATTGTTACTACATCTAAAATTGTTATTGCATGTCCTACTTGTAATCTATAAAATAGCGCCACCATGTATTTTGACATGCATTATTTACAAGAGGTTTATTATGTTAAAACGTCATTTGTTACTTGCTAGCTTACTTGCTGGTACTTTTGCAGTCACTGCATGTAGCCAACAAACTGAAGATCAAGCGCAAGACGCTGCTGCTGAAACTGTAGATACTGCCCAATCTGCAGGCGATGATATTGCTGCCAACACTGAAGCTGCCACTGCTGAAGCTGAAATAGCTGCTCAAAACACTGGCGCTGAAATTGCTGACAATGTTGATACCGCTGGTGCAGTTGCTACCGACGCCGTTACGAATGCTGGCGAAGCTATTGCTGATGGTACTAACACAGCTGTTGCAAATACTGCTGCAGTCGTCGCTGATGGCGCTAATTCAGTTGCTGACGGTGCTGCTAATGTTGCTGCTGATGCAGAAGCAAAAGCGCCTACCGATCAACAGTACTAATCACTACTGCTGTTAGACCTTGGTAGTATTTAGAATACTAAGCAAACGATAAGTCTTTACTATGTTTAAAAAGCTTTGGTTATTACCAAGGCTTTTTTGTGTCTGTAGATTATTAACGATATAAACATACAGTCAATGAAAAGTAATATCGATATATCAGCAGCATCGTAGCGTTTTTAAGACACTTTCACTATACAGTCATGCAAAACCTACCAGACAGATAAATATTCTCACATCGGCTACGGGCTATGGGCAAATTTTGCTATAATATGCCATTAAGATAATGACCGTGACAGACAATAACATCACCTTCAAAATTTAACTAGAGAGCGTTTTATGGCATTAATTTCTTTACGTCAACTTTTAGATCATGCCGCTGAGCATAGTTATGGTGTCCCTGCATTTAACGTGAACAATTTAGAGCAAATGCGCGCGATTATGATGGCTGCGGATGCTTGCGATTCACCAGTGATTGTACAGGCTAGTGCTGGCGCGCGTGGTTACGCTGGCGCTGCTTTTTTGCGTCACCTCATCATTGCAGCGATTGAAGAGTGGCCACATATTCCAGTGGTTATGCATCAAGATCATGGCATGTCGCCAGCAGTCTGTCAGCGCTCAATTCAGCTAGGGTTTTCGTCAGTGATGATGGATGGCTCGTTAGGTGAAGACGGCAAAACGCCGATGGATTATGACTATAATGCTAGTGTTACTCGCGAAGTCGTAAAACTGGCACATGCTTGTGGCGTTTCAGTAGAGGGTGAGATTGGCTGTTTAGGTAGCCTTGAAACGGGAATGGCGGGCGAAGAAGATGGCTCTGGGGCAGAGGGTGTTTTAGATCATGAACAATTATTAACCAGTGCTGATGAAGCAGAACAGTTCGTAAAAGATACCAATGTCGATGCGCTTGCCATTGCAATCGGTACTAGCCATGGTGCTTATAAGTTCACTCGTCCCCCTACTGGCGATATCTTGTCTATTGAGCGAGTAAAAGAGATTCATGCGCGTATTCCTAACACTCATTTAGTCATGCATGGTTCTTCTTCTGTACCGCAAGAATGGCTAAAAGTCATTAATGAATATGGCGGTGATATCGGCGAAACTTATGGTGTGCCAGTAGAGCAAATCGTTGAAGCGATCAAGCACGGTGTACGTAAGGTCAATATCGATACTGACTTGCGTCTTGCCTCAACTGGTGCGATTCGTCAATATTTAGCACATAATCCTAGCGATTTTGATCCGCGCAAATATTTTAAAGCCTCAATGGTTGCGATGTCAGATATTTGCACCAATCGTTTTGAAGCCTTTGGTTCAGCTGGTCAAGCGCATAAGATTCGCCCAATTAGTCTAGAAGGCATGGTAGATTTTTATTGATAAATGACACCAAGTTGCTCAATTTAAATACAGCTTATGGCATCATCTACAGCGGGTAGCGAATTATGATAGGACTAATCACTGGGCAAGTACATTATTTAATGGCGCCGATGGCTTGTGTTATGACCGCCTCAGGTGTTGGCTATGATATCGAGCTACCATTGCCGTCATTTTGTCAGTTGCAGGTGAATGAACAAGCCAGCATCTGGACGCATTTTCATGTCCGTGAAGATGCACAATTATTGTATGGCTTTATTGATCGCAAAGAGCGTGATGTCTTTCGTCAGCTAATCAAAATAAATGGTGTGGGTGCGAAAATGGCGCTAGCGATGCTGTCTGCTATGTCGCCTGCTGAGCTTAAGATGCATGTTGAACAGGATTCAGAAGTAGCGCTAACTCGCATTCCAGGTATTGGTAAAAAGACTGCACAGCGTTTGCTAATTGAGCTTAAAGATAAGCTTAAGAATATTGAAGTAGATAGTAGCTCGCTAGACTTTACGGTGCAGCCTACCAGTGTGTCTCATGAAGGCAGTATTATCGCTGAAGTAGAAGGCGCACTTATTAGTTTAGGTTACAAAGAAAAAGAGGCGCAGCAAGCGATCAAGGCGGCTAAAAGCAATGGGGATGTCTTTACTGATACTCAAGGATTATTAAAAGCCACATTGCAACAGTTGTCTAGGTTTTAGCTTGCTATTCTAATGCCAAGTGTTGATTGTTTGATGCTTTACATTTAAAAAACAGCTACTTTAAATAAGCGACACTGGTTGTCGCTTATTTTTATTCTACTTGTTACTTTACACTGTTTTTGCATGACTTATCCACGTGCTTTGGTTATGCTGTTTATCAATATTCTATTATTTTCTTTTTTTATATAATGATAAAACCTATGATGCAAGATCGCTTGATCAATCCGCTAGAAGGCGCGGGCGACGCTCCTGATGCCAATATTCGTCCTGCATTATTGGCTGAGTATATTGGACAGCCAGTCGTGCGTGAGCAGATGGAAGTGTTCATTAGTGCGGCGCGCGCGCGTGATGAAGCGCTGGATCACACGCTAATTTTTGGACCTCCTGGTTTGGGTAAGACCACGCTTGCCAATATTATTGCTCGTGAGATGGGCGGTAATCTCCGTGCCACTTCAGGTCCAGTATTAGAGCGTGCTGGCGACTTGGCTGCGATGTTGACCAACCTAGAAGCGGGCGATGTATTATTTATCGATGAGATTCATCGTCTTAGCCCAGTCATTGAAGAAATTCTTTATCCAGCAATGGAAGATTTTCAGTTGGACATTATGATAGGTGAGGGGCCTGCTGCACGTTCTATCAAGCTTGAGTTGCCTCCGTTTACACTAGTGGCGGCAACCACACGAGCAGGATTATTAACCTCACCGTTACGCGATCGCTTTGGTATTGTGCAGCGCCTTGAATTCTATAGTATTGAGGATTTAACGACGATCGTTAGCCGTGCAGCGCGTCTGATGCGCGTACCTATGAGTGCAGAGGGCGCGGTTGAGATTGCTCGACGTGCACGGGGTACACCACGAATTGCTAATCGACTGTTACGCCGTGTACGTGACTATGCCGAAGTAAGAGGTGATGGTAGTATCGATGGCATAATTGCCGCTAGTGCGCTCGATATGCTAGCGGTTGATCGCCGCGGTTTGGATCATCTGGATAGACGTTATATTGAGATTCTGCGTGACCGTTTTGATGGTGGCCCTGCTGGCGTTGAAGCGGTAGCCGCTGCAATGGCTGAAGATCGTGGCACGCTTGAAGATGTGATAGAGCCTTATCTTATTCAACAAGGTTACGTGTTACGTACAGCGCGTGGTCGTGTACTAACGCAGATGGCTATTGATCAGATGTAATTATTCATAGTAAATGAAAAGCCCTGTAGTTCAAAATTGAATCACAGGGCTTTTCATTTACTATTTAAAAAAACTTTTAAACGTTCGCTAAGCCAAAATACGCCAAATCACAACTAATACTGCTAAGACATAAAATAGTGGTGCAACCCAAAACACTTGCGTAGCAATAGCGAGGCTTATACCAAATCCTGCTAAGGCAATCCAATCACGGCGACGGTCGTTTAGCATATCAGCACGTATTTGCTGAATCTCTCGCAGCTGACTGTCTTGTCTTGAGCCTTGTGAAGCCAAACTTTGCAAACCTTGATCGAGCAATTTAGGGATATCAGTACTAGATAACAGAATCTCA
>JBBSUA010000175.1:0-4840 GCA_038235315.1 Pseudomonadales bacterium
AAATGCACTCGCGTACAGCGAGAGCATAATAATGTAGCTTATCCACAGTACGTTATTCATTCCGCCGCTGAATATGCCTTTCCCAAACCCTTCATTAATAAAACGAACGGTACCCCCACGGTCTGGATATTTTAAGGAAAGTTTGGCATACGCATAGGCTGTAAATAACGCAATAATACCCGCAAGTAAAAAAGCCAAAGGGGTGCCACCTTTGGCTAAAGATACGGCTAAACCCAGTACTGCAAATATACCACCACCCACCATTCCTCCTATACCTATGGCAATGGCGTCTTTTAATTTGATGCTTTTTTTCTGTGACATGTAGGGTGTGTCCTCAATCTGAACAAAACCTTTTAAATCGACTAAAAATGGCTATATTCTCGCCACTCTTTGAAAATTTATAGATAATATATTCATATTCTCTGCAAAATTTACTTTGATTGGCAAAAATCTATCTCACTTTTATCCTCATTTTCAAAATGAGGACATGCCCTAGTACTACTTATCTCATTTACATATCATACCTTAGTATTTTTCTGTTTTTCTGGCGATCTTTTAAAACTACTTTTCTTGAGGACGACCATATGAGTTCTTTAACTAAAATTGCGGTGACATGTCTACTCACTACGTTATCTATAACCTCCTATGCCCAGACTATCAAGTCAGCTGTAAATAGCGAAGCTGCCAGAAAAGTTAAAATTTTGAATTCGGAGAGTGAAAGAGATTTCAAGCCTGACCCTGATTATTTGGCAGATAGTGCTTACAAATATACGCTTACCTATCAAGATACTGTTATGAAAGATGTTGATTCTGATGGTATTAAAGATGCGGTTGTCCTTCTTTATTACTGCGAAGCAACTAATTGTCATCCAACTACGAGAACTGCAGACTTAGTAGTGTTTAAAGAGCATAAGAAAAATCAGTTTATTAAAGTAGATTCAGCACCACTTGGCGTACATGGCAAGATCAAGAGTATCAATAATGGCATTATTAACGTTTCAGCTTTTTATTATCGAGCAGATGATGCCTCATGCTGTCCTTCGAATGAGATTTTAAGATCTTATAAAATAAGAAATAAAAAAATGTCCAAAGTTCAGTGATTTATCTCATTTTAGTTTTTTATTTAAGCTCTTTTTTAACACGTGGTCGAATATAAAAGGACCAAACGGTAAGAGTGATCCAAGTATGCCTGAGGGCCTTGTCCAAATTGGTGTTTTGATTTTATTGACGACTACCATGAGTATGACAATGTAGGCGATGAATAACACACCATGTGCCATACCAACGTATTTCACAGCTTCTGGGATGCCCATTATGTACTTTAGTGGCATGGCGATGCCAAGTAATAGTAAGAAGGAGGTGCCTTCTAGGTAGCCTATGATTGTGAGTTTTTTTAATGCAGCGTGGTGTTCTTTTCTAAGGTCGTGTGTTTGTGCAGTAGTTGGCTGAGCTTCCGACACCTTATAATCCTTTTGCTATTAGTATGTTTTTTAAACTATAGAATAGCTATTATACTGGCTTTTTAGAAGGCAAATCACTGTTCTCACGATTGCAATCATAATCTTATACAGTCAGTTCGACATAAAATCTATACGTCAATATTGTCGTGCTACTGATATGAATTTTTACTTGCTTGCTGCGCTTACGCTGCGTCGAGCCTGCGCAAAACCTATATTAGTAGGACTGTATCGGTTTTAGAGTGAATCGACTATATGCGGTGATTGCTGAATTATTTTTTTCAATAAAAAATCCAATGCCAAACGCTTGATTCAAACGTCTAACACTGGATTAGTAAAACTCTAAACTAAATAATTAGAGCAGTTACTCTTTGTCTAATTTATCGATCATACCTTGATACTTTTCTTTTTTAGCAGCGATCTTTTTACGTCTCTCTTCTGCCGTAGTCACTAGATTTTTAGCCACTTCTAAGCTCTTATCAAAAGCTGCTAATTCAAGATCGACAGCATCTAAGAGTTTGCCGAGCATCATAGCCGTTGCTTTCTCAGAGACATCTTGAGTCACTCCACTTGCTTCAGATTTAAAATCATCTTTTAGCTTTGATGCCCACTGATAGATACCAGCCATCGTTATGCCAGATTTGTCATCTTGATCCGAGTTGTCCTCTTTACTAGACTTGTCGTTCTTCTTGTCAGACTTACTGTCTTTGCTATTTTTGTCATCTTTTTTTGACTTGCTATTAGAGTCATCATCTTTGCTAGATTTTTGATCCTTATCGACCTCTTTTTTATTTTTGCTCGACCTGTCGTCTTTGCTAGATTTATTATCTTTAGCAGAGCTAGCTTCTGTATCAGCTTCATACTCATGATCAGCATTATATTCTTCAAAATCACCATCTTCATAAACGACAGTATCGTCCTTTACAACTTCCACCCCTGTAACTGCTTTATTTCCAGCTTTGTTCTTAGAATCATTGTTTGACATCAGTTGTTATCCTTATTTTAGTATTGGTTAAGTAATATGTAAGCTCAATGTTGCTTACATTTGATATTAGGTTAAGCGACTCTTTTAATCAATACTCAGATATAAATCTATCCTCTAAGGTCTACAGACGGAAACATTGTCGTACTTCTCTTTTACAAAGTATGAATGCTTAGCCAAATATTAGCGGTTTAAATCTCCCGCCACTGCAACCACAACCTCGTGTCTAGCTCAAATTGATGATAATTAGGTTCCATATGACGGCATAGTTGATAGAAGGCTTTGTCATGCTCTTTTTCTTTAAAATGCGCCAATTCATGTACCACAATCATCCGTAAAAACTCTGGCGGGGCTTCCTTAAAAAGACTAGCCACCGTAATGCTGTTATGAGATTTAAGCTTACTGCCTTGCACTCGTGATTGGTAAGTGTGAATGCCTAGCGCCTGATTGAGCACCGCCAATTTACTGTTATAGCTCACTTGCGTTAGCGAGCTACTTTTGCGCATGTACTGATTTTTTATCTCATTGATGTACTGGTATAGCGCTTTGTCACTTTGCACTTCATGCTTAGTAGAATAATTTTTATCAATATAATCTCCAAGCTGACCGCTACTAATTAACTGTGCTGCTTGGGTTTGGATATGTTCAGGGTAATGAGCAATGTATTTTAATACGGGCAAGGTAGTCACTGGTTTTATCCTATATAAAGGCAGTAGCAAAGTAGATAGCCGATCAAGAATTGATGCAATGCTTAATCGGCGTCAATAGCCATGCTCTTGGGAATATGCAGCTCAATGCGTACTTTTGGTAAATTCTGTAGATGTTGAGAGAGTAATGGCAAAGTGTCAGCACCCCAATTTAAAGGGACGGTATTTATTGTTTGGCTAGCATCATCTTGATGATTAACATAAATGAGGGGACGCGCAAGCAACGCTATTTTACGGACACCTTGGTAACGGATTAGCGTGACAAGTTGCTGCTGCAAATCGAGTAATGCCGCGCTGAGCCAACGCGCTCGAGTAGGGTGATAGGGATGATCTGAGATAACCAAATTAGCGATGTAGCTTGGTTGATTGCCGTTATGACTGGCGCTAAGACCCGCACGTTCACGTACGCGCTTGTTTAACAAGCAAGTACCGACCATTAAGCTGCCATCACGGCAGGCGCGATAATAGCGTTGATAGTTATCAGGATATAAGGTTTTGCTGCGCATTAGTACAGGGTCTAATAGCATACCAGCAGTGTTAACAGGCAGTATGAGGACTTGTGCATTGCTATTTAAGATAGAGGCATGGGTCAATTGTAAGATAGCCATCATGCGCCCCATAATTAAATCAATGACAATTATTGAGAGACAGACTCTGATGCCTGAGTGGCTTCTAGTTCGGCTATCTGCTGCTCAAGTAGCTTAATCTGTTCCGCTTTCATTTCGGTCAGTTTTTTGTTCATCGCGATTTGATCTGCTGCTAGTTTTTCTTGCTCAACCAGTCGTTTGCGCTCGTCATCTAAGCGATCTACTTCCTCTTTTGCTAGGCTATCGGTTTGCGGTAACGGGGCGCTTAAGATTGCTTTTGGGCTAGGAATATTGCTATTCGAAGCCGTCACAGTGTTGCTATCAAGCGAATTATTATCTACGTTATTTATATTATTGTCATTCTCTGCACTATCAATAGCATCTGTCTCAGTAGCTGAGTTATTTGCCACAGATTGTGCAGCCTCAACTTGTTCCACTGCAGTTGGCGTATTTTTTACAGCAGTAGGAGAATTTGGTAATGGGCGTGGCCAGACAAAGTAAGTGATGACGATAAGCAATAATAGCAGCGCAAGAGCGAATAACAGTCCTTTTTTAGACGTCTTATTAGATTTTGATTTGGTACTTTTGGTTAGAGTAGGACGTTTTTTTTCAGGTTTCATGCCATTGCCAATTGATGTCGGATACAGAATAACCATACTATAGCAAACACCAAAACAAAAGCCTATCTATTGATAGGCTAAGGGCACAAAGATTATAGAGCGTACTGCCTTAAAGCTTAAACTTCACGACACCACTAGTACCCGTTGCCATTGCATCACGAGCAAGCTGATCTTCAGCATTGTTTTTGGCACTTATCGCATCAGGATCAGGTCGGTGTTCGGTATGTCCACACTGGGTACATTCGATGTATTCATCAGGGGTAGGCGTGACGATATTTATTTGTACTACAGCGTCCAACGCCTGACACTTAGAACAGCGTACTCCCGCTAAGAACTGGCGCTTTGGACGAGTAGATTGATAACGCATTTAGCTGGCCTCGCTTTTTATATGACTTATATGAGCGTTGGCTGCCTCGCTATTTTTAGTAGTATCAAAACCACTATGGCGTAGTAGGGCATCAATACTGGCGCTGCGACCACGGAAATT
>JBBSUA010000176.1:0-4794 GCA_038235315.1 Pseudomonadales bacterium
AAACTCTCTCCTGAAAAACGCTTTTATTATGAAAGGTTCATCAGGGTTTTACAAGCCATGAAATGGATTAAAGTTAATAAATGTTATATAAAGGCATCGGTTTTACAATTTTTTAGTATTGATACTCTTATAGAACAAGTATTTAGGCCGTGATAAATCTTACTCAACACGCCCTAGTTATCAACAACTCTATTTTTTATCAAACATATTAGGCAGGCAATAGCGCTGCTAATACGTAAAGCCACTACTGCTATTATGGGCAATTATGCTAGGCTGACTAACAATGAGTTATGGTTTAAGTCGCTTCTTTTATAGGGTTGTGACGATTATCGACTGACATTAAATTTGCAACTGATAGGTGATTTTTATGCATTGTGATATTTATAAATTCTCAAAACATGACGGTATGTATATTTATATTGCGCGCCCTGATTACCCGAATGATACTGATGAGATTAAAGACTGGCTAAGCGTTGTGCCCAAAGACTTCCGTAGCGGTTTAGGGACGAGTAAGTTTGTGATGCATCTCGATTTAGAGACAACGCCAACATTGGCGCGCGTTGACAAAGAAGAGGTATTGGCTAAATTAAAATCGCAAGGTTATTTTGTGCAAATGCCACCCCAAGATATTATGCGTAAGCAAGCAGAGTCGCGGGCACGCGAAGCGCAAGACAATATTTACGACTGATCATATGACTATACTTAACAGATTGGTCGTTGCTGTACTTAAGAAGTAAAAAGCTTAACAAGTAAAAGTACTATTGACAGAGTCAGAATATGTATTTTGAACTAAAGTCATGATAAACTAGCGCTCTATCAAGTGTGCACATTAAACATGATTAACTAATAAGTATGGACGTCGCGCGCGACTTATAAACGCAGGTATCTAAACACGCATGGACTGGTTAAAAAGTATTTTACAAAGCTTACCTTTGAGCAAAATCAGTGACATTCTCGGTGAGATTGTCATTTGGTGGAGTCAAATGGTAAAAGACGTTCCCCCTGCTGATTTGCCAATGTATGCTTATCTTGGCGGCGCTATTGTAGTGCTTGTACTTTGGATATTGGTTGCACGTATGCTGCCGCGCCCCTTAGGTGGCATGAGTTGGATGGTATTGTTTGCTGTCCTATTGGCACCCGGTACTGCGCTTAGTAACCCAAGCCTACTTGCGCCAGCGAGCATTAGCGTCGTCTATGCGGTGATGATGAAAGACATGGCAGGTGCGGTTACTAACGCCTTACCAATACTGGTGGTATTAGTAGTA
The DNA here is from genome assembly GCA_038235315.1 of Pseudomonadales bacterium. Lineage (GTDB taxonomy): Bacteria > Pseudomonadota > Gammaproteobacteria > Pseudomonadales > Moraxellaceae > Psychrobacter. The sequence continues at coordinate 1,266 of JBBSUA010000176.1, forward strand.
GGTCTGTTCATCGGCTTTGTCTGGCAGCTTATTCGTGGTGCTTTTGAATTAAGCTTGGATAGAGCGCGTCGCCGTACCGCTGAAGATACGCAAGCAAATATGCAACTGGCTACGGGTGACTATTTGGCGGGAACCTCGATCGCAGAAATTAACAAGCCATTAGTAGCAGACATGCCAGCCGCCAATATACCAGTTACTGAAAACGTGTCCAATCCAAGCCGCCAGACGACTGAGCTAACAGATATCAGTCTCCACAAAAACGGCGATGTAAAGAGAAAGCCAGTTGAAGGTTTTTATACCAAAAAGCTCGTCAAAGAGCCTATTCTGACGATCGATAATCATAGTGAAGACAGTAAGCATTAGTACTTTAGCGGTATTACTTATGATAAAAAAAGACACTGTATAGTGTCTTTTTTTATGCGTGCTCGTTAAGGTTTGAGTATTCGTCATTCTTATTATCGGGTATGAAGTGCGAACGCATGAGTACTTTGGCATTGAGATAGGCTGTGCTAATCTGAAGTCTGAATAATACTCGACGACATATTCCATATTAATAACAAAGACTGAGATTTGTATTATGACAATGACTAAGAAACGCTTTACTGGTACTGAAAGCTATATCGCCACTGATGATTTGCAACTGGCAGTAAATGCTGCCATGACCTTACAAAAACCACTACTTATCAAAGGTGAGCCGGGCACTGGTAAAACCTTGCTGGCTGAAGAGGTGGCCGCGAGTCTAGGAATGCCATTAATAACATGGCACATCAAATCGACGACTAAAGCTGAGCAAGGATTGTATGAATATGATGCGGTATCACGCCTGCGAGACTCGCAATTGGGTGATGATAAAGTATACGAGATTGGAAACTACATTAAGCCCGGTAAGCTCTGGGATGCTTTTACCAGTAAAGAGCGTAGCGTATTACTGATTGATGAAGTGGATAAGGCCGATATTGAATTTCCCAATGACTTATTGCATGAGCTTGATAAAATGTCGTTTTACGTTTATGAGACTGGTGAAACAATCACTGCTGAACAGCGTCCAGTAGTCATTATCACTTCAAACAATGAAAAAGAGCTGCCAGATGCATTTTTACGCCGTTGCTTTTTTCATTATATCGACTTTCCTGATGAACAAACCATGCGCCAAATTGTTGACGTGCATTTTCCCAATATTCAAGAAAAACTGGTCAATGATGCATTGGATGTCTTTTATAAATTGCGTAATGTCCAAGGGCTTAAAAAGCCACCCTCAACCTCTGAGTTGGTCGATTGGTTAACGTTATTGCTCGCTGATGATATGGCGCAAGCAGAACTTGAAGAAAACTTGCGTGGTGAAAAATCTATCCCGCCGTTATATGGTGCGCTGCTGAAGAATGAAGCTGACGTTAACTTACTGCAACGTTTCGCTAATATGATGCGTCGTTAATTGAGTTTTTGCTTAGCTATCCTAATTCATAATTAAATTCACCTATAAGTGATGCGTAGCTTATGTTTATCAAACTGTTTTATACCTTACGTACTTATGGTGTGCCTGTCAGTACCCGCGAGTTGCTTGATTTGAACGCTGCGTTAGAGCAAGGGCTAATGATGCAGCCGTTGGCAGACCCTAATAATGAGTACGAGCATGAGCACTCAGACAAAGTGCCTTTAGGTACTTTTGCCAGTCGTGAAGATATGTATCGACTTATTCGCTTGTGTATGGTCAAAGATGAGCGTCATTTTGATAAGTTTGATCGGGCGATGGCTGATTACTTTGAAGGTATAGACAGTATAGATACTGACGAACTGATGGCTAAACTCACAGATATTCCTCAAGAGTGGCTAGATTTAAAACTTGATCCCAAGAATCTAACCGAAGAGCAGCGACGTTTACTCAAAAAATATGGCTCGCTTGAAGAGTTGATGAAAGCCTTGCAGGAGCGTTTAGAGGAACAAAAAGAGCGTCATCAAGGCGGTAATAAATGGGTCGGAACAGGAGGCACATCACCATTTGGGGCTTATGGTGATCATTCTGAAGGCGTACGTGTTGGCGGTGAATCACGCAAACGCAGTGCAGTCAAGGTTTGGGAGCAGCGTAAATATCGTAATCTTGATGATGATAGTCTACTCGGGACGCGCCAAATTCAGATGGCGTTACGTAATTTGCGTCAGTTCGCGCGCACAGGCAGTGCTGATGAGTTAGACATTAATGAGACGGTTAAACGTACTGCTAAAAAAGGTATGCTTGATATCCATATGCAGGCAGAACGTCGCAATCGAGTCAAAGTGCTAATGCTGTTCGATGTGGGCGGTAGCATGGATGTACATGTTGAAGCATTAGAAAAGCTGTTTTCTGCCGCTAAGAATGAATTTAAAACCTTGGATTTTTTCTATTTTCATAATTGTTTATATGACTATGTTTGGAAAGATAATAATCGGCGTCATAGCGCACCAATGCCGACATTTGAGATGCTCAATAAGTATGGACGCGAGTATCGAGTGATATTCGTCGGTGATGCATCAATGTCACCTTACGAGCTATTTACAGTGGGCGGTAGCGTTGAATATATGAACAATGAGGCTGGCGTGGTTTGGTTAAAGCGGCTGCTTGCACATTTTGATAAAGTGGCTTGGCTCAATCCTGAAGACGCTACCTACTGGTCATATACTCAGACTATCGTTGAAATCAAAAAATTATTTGACAATCATATGTATCCAATGACTTTGCATGGTGTTGAGGATATGACTGCTTATTTAGCACGCTAGCGGTCATTGATTTAATTAGCCATTACTTTATACGAACAGATAATAGAAAATCAGCCATAAATAAATTTGTATAAGGCGTACTAAATGCATATTAAAATATGGTTTATTCTTCTGTCTTTACCATTACTATCCGGTACTGCGATAGCAATGGTTGGTGAAGTCGCTGGAGATACGACTTGCACAATAGTGTCTTTGATTGAGAAAAAATAACTGAAACAAGTGACTTGCAGCTTTGAGGGTGGCATAGGTGCTAGCATGGTTTATACTGTTCAGCAACTAACTTTTGAAACACCAAATGGAGCTAGAATCTCAACCGTTAATAATGCCAGTTTTAGATTTAGTAATGAAGGAGAAATGCTTGATTTAGAGGAGACTATAACTATTAACGATTTGCCAGCAGAAGTGATAAAAATCGATTCACGTACATTGAAGCAACTGTCTCAAACCGAAATCGACGATTATCACAAGCAGTCAAAACCTGACTTTTCTAATGTATTACAGTGCTTTAAACCTATCAAAGCGAGCAGAGCTTTTTGCATTCCTTATAGTCTTATTTATGACTACTCGTAGAATAATAAAACAGCAAAATATTAGGGCGTGTCCTCATTTTTAACTCATTTAAAGTTTTATGTTCAGATTGAGGACACGCCCTAACTTAACGAGTCAAAAAATCAATTAGCATTAGCATCATTAAAGCCGTAATGACCTATAGTCTATTTCTGGATTTATCTCACTCACAGACAGATTTCTATAAATAGGCAAAAAGAGTATTACCGCT
>JBBSUA010000177.1:0-4787 GCA_038235315.1 Pseudomonadales bacterium
GGCTTTTCTGAGCCACCATTTGGTGCGACTTCGACGATGTATTGTGAAAAGGTTTCTGAAAAACCTGTAAGTGGACGCGCAAGCACCCACATCCGCATGCCTGTCCAGAAAGGTAAATAGCTGATAACAATGTCGGTTAGGACACGTTTGGGAATAATTGCATAGCTTTCGGTAAAGATAGCGCGATCAGATAGCAACTGTGTTTGTGGAGGCAAGCCACCAGTTGGCGCGTAATAAGTACTTTTCGTTGACATGATTCATGTTCCTTAGTAGGTTTCGTTAGAAAAAGGTGTTGTTTCTTTAAAAAGCTCAATAATTATTTTAGAGTGTTTTATTTGATGCTATTTTATATGGATTGTTGCTATAGTCAGTTTGAAATAAAATCGATACGTCAATATTATCGTGCTACTGGTATACATTTTACTGGCTTGCTATGTCTACGCTGACAGAGGCTGCGCAAAATATATCCCAGCAGAACTGTATCGGTTTTAAAGTAAATCAACTATCTGTCTGTTGCCAGTGTGCTTTTTTAGAGCACTACTTAGAACGTAGGCAAAATACTATTTATTTAACTTCTAAACAGCATTAGTCTTTGCTCTATCTGACTTAGCTTGCTCAGCAGAGACATCGATGCAAACTTCCCAATCGTCGATCTCGAATTCATGGCAGTTATTACCATCACCATTGATGCGATCAACCACTAAAAAGTCACAATCAGCTTTTAATGCCAGTAGCGGATGATGCCAAACGCTAGCGTCATACTGTACGCCTTGATGCGAATAAGCATAGAATACTTCTAAATCATCAGCTGATTTAGGCGCTTCTCCTGCTTTTGCCACCACGACTAGATAGTCTGTGGAATTCATAGAAAAGAAGGCTTGCGTGCCAAACGGATGGTATTCCATAACCGATAGCGTAATGGGGCAATCGCGTCTTTTGGTACGAAAAATACTAAAACCAACTTCGCCGCCATTTAGGTCAACTTTTGAGATAGCATGATGGCGACAGGCATAGCCGCGATTGATATCCCAACTGTTTTCAGGACATTTTTCTTTATCATCATAAGGCTCAATCACGGAGCCGTAAGGTGCAAATGCCGCTTTGGTTAAAGGTTTTGCAACGATTGTAGTTTTCATGGTTTCGCCTTAATTAGTGTCAGTATTAGCTGCTTTACCACGAATGCCTACACGGCTTAAATCGCCATCAAAGAAGATGTTGACACGAACGTGAGTGATAGGTTCGCTAGAAGCGCTAAGATAATAATAGGTTTAAAATTACATCCAATCTACGCTGTTCTCGCTAGTGGCTGGATGGTTCTCGTACCAGTGCTTAGCGATCTCATCACGGCGACAAATCCAAACGTCGGGCTTACTGGTGATATATTTCAAAAATTGTTTGAGGGCAGTGATACGACCAGCACGACCAATGATACGGCAATGCAAACCAATGGTTAACATTTTGGGCTGGTTTTTACCGTTTTTAGCGCCTTCTTCATAAAGGGTATCAAAGCTGTCTTTTAAGTATTGATAAAACGGTTCGGCATTGGTAAATCCGGGGCTTGATGCAAAACGCATATCGTTGGTCTCAAGCGTATACGGAATGACTAAATGCGGTTTTCTAGTGAGGGTATTGCCATCTTGTACTTTGACATTCAGCCAGTAGGGTAGCTCATCTGCGTAAGAGTCAGAGTCATAAATATAGCCCCCTTGTTCGGCGACCAATTCACGCGTATTAGGGCTATCACGTCCAGTGTACCAGCCTAATGGCTGCTTACCGAGCATGCGATTGAATATTTGAGTGGCAGCGCGCACATGCTCACGTTCAGTCTCACGATACATGTATTGATAGGTAATCCAACGTAGACCGTGACTGGCAACTTCGTGCCCATCTTCTAATATGCGCTCAACGATATGTGGTGTTTTTTCAGCCGCCGCCGCACAAGTAAAGGTCGTAATTGGTAGTCCATATTCTTTGAACACGTCTAAAACGCGCCAAACACCCACACGGCTACCGTATTCAAAGGCAGACTCAATAGACTGATGACGGTTAGTAAATTCTGGAGTACCTAGCACATCAGATAAAAAACGCTCAGACTGACCATCACCATGAAGGACGCTGTTTTCTGCGCCTTCTTCGATATTAAGAACAAACTGTACCGCGATTTTTGCGCCGCCGGGCCAGTTGGCTTTAGGTGGATTATCGCCATAGCCTTTTAGGTCGCGAGGATAAGCATCCTGATCAAAATCGCTGGTGATTTTCTGTGTCATTGTCGATATTCCTTTACATAAAGAGCATCATTTATGCTCAAAAATTACTGATTTAGTTTTTTATAGCGATGAGTGTCCAACACTGGAGGATTACGTGCAATTAATAAACGTCATTATAGACGCGTAGCATTTATCTAATAATCACAGGCGTGAACTTTAAAAAAAATGAGGTGGCGCAGACAGGGCCGAATAATCTTTGGATGTTGCTAGATTAGGTATTAAGTGTAATGGTGGCTTTTACTCTAAGTGTATCTGACCATTTGGTCAAGTTAATTTTTAATTAATATTCATAAAAATTAATAATTTAAAGAGATTATCAGTACAACGTACGATAAGCGCACTTGTACTGACTAATTCTTCTAAATAATAGTTACTTCTTAGTCTGTTACTGATGCTGGCTCAACTGCATATTGACGCATTAATACCCAATAAACAATACCGCCTAATGTCGCACCTAGTAAAAAACCATAGCCTTCAAGTTTGGTTAATACAGGCACCAGTATCGTGGCTATAGAAAATATTGCGCCAATGGCAAAAGCTATCAGACCCCTAATATTCCAACCTTTATAGTAATAGTAAGCGCCAGTTGGTTTATCGGAAAACAAATCATTCATATCGATATGCTGGCGCTTAATGAGGTAATAATCAACGACCAAGATACCGAAGAATGGGGCAATAACCGCGCCAACAGCATTTACAAATCCTACAATACCGATTTTACTAATAAACGATAACCACAATGCACCTACAAAAAAGGCAATAACTGCAGTAATTAAGCCGCCCATACGGAAATTAATATGCTTGGGAAATAAGTTGGCTAAGTCATAAGCAGGTGGTATAAAGTTAGCCACCATATTGATACCAACAGTGGCTGCAAAAAAAGTTAATGCAGCAACAATAGTTAAAGGTAGGGTGTTAACTTTTTCGACAATATCTGAAGGGTTGGTTAAGGCTTCACCAAATAAAACCAACGTTCCGGCAGTAATTATCAGCGCAATGAATGAGAAGAAAAACATATTAACGGGCAGACCAATTAAATTGCCGACTTTCATGTCTCGTTCACTACGCAAGAAGCGTGAGAAGTCACCAAAGTTGATAACCACTGCGGCAAAGTAGGCAACCATGGTTCCTACAATAGCGGTAAATGCTTGTAATTTATTGCCATCGTACTCATTAGCACCTGAAAAAATAGAGCCGATTGCAGGAATGAGTTCAGAACCAGATTGATACCATATGATCGCCATTAGAATAACCATGACGACATAAACTAAGGGCCCTGCCCAGTTCAAAAAATGCTTGATGGTCTCAATACCTGCCCAAAACAGCATAATTTGAAACACCCAAACGATAACAAAGGCTATCCAAGCAGTACTGTTAAGACCTAAGAAGGTAGCATCTGAGCTACCTATGACCAAGGTGAGTAAAATTGCTACAGCGGTCGAGGCAAAGTAAGTCTGAACCCCATACCAAAAGATGCCAATAATAGCGCGTAGCACTGCAGGTAGGTTAGCTCCATTAATGCCAAGACTTGCCCGTATCAATACTGGGAAAGGAATACCATATTTAACGCTGGGCTTACCAGTTAAGTTAACCATCAACATTACGATAAAACCAGCACATATAATGGCTGCCATTACCCACCAGCCACTCAAACCATAGCTCAAAAACAATGAGGCAGCTAAGGTATAACCAAACAAGCTTTGAATGTCATTAGACCACACATTAAATATCGCAAACCAACCCCAAGTACGATCCTTGGGCTGTAGTGGCGCTAAATCTTCATTATAGAGTCTTGATTTTTCGCATTCAGGGTCAAAAGTACTACAATCATAAAGCTCACTATTGGGCTGATTGCTGAGCTGACTTCCTTGCTCATTAACAGTAGACATCCTTTTCTCCTTTCATATTGTAATCAATCAAAATTATGATTGTTAACAATTTAAGAAATTGTTGTTAACACTTTAAGGCGGTCTAAGTCATTGGTCAAGATAATTATTAATTTTTTTAAATGGGAGTGGTTAGAAGCTATCTGTCAAGGCGCAGAATATTTATTAGTATTTGAGATAGAGACAAACCTGAAGCTAGCGAGTAAAGATAAGAGTGAGGTATGGTCAAGACAAACAGCACTAAAAGCAGCTTATTTAGATATAAAAACAGCCAGTAATGAACTGGCTGTTTCTATAAACGAACGAGTTATTAGCACTTAAAATTTAAGTTTAGATATTATTTCTGTATTAAAGCCCTGAAGCATACGCAACGATTTGAGCACGCTCTTCATCAGTCAACTGAGTGATATTACCCAATGGCATATATCCACTTTGTACTGCGGTTACGATTTTGGCTTTATGAAGTTTCATATCTTCAACTGTCTGAATAATGATACCCGCTGGCGGTGCGTTAAAGCCAGCTTGCGTGGGCTGTGCCATATGGCAAACGCTACATTTTGCTTGTACGATACCTAAAATAGCATCATCGGCAGAGGAGGCAGCGACGGGCACGGCTTCTGCAGCAGTACCGGCA
>JBBSUA010000178.1:0-4724 GCA_038235315.1 Pseudomonadales bacterium
CAATGCCAGCTTCATCTCATGGGTCAAATCTGCGGTGTTATCATAGTCCATACTGACTTGCAAGTGCGGCAAGGTGTTTGGAATATTGTCGTACCCATAGAGGCGTGCAATCTCTTCAATGAGATCCTCTTTAATACTGATATCAAATCGATACGATGGTGGCGTACATACTAGCGCCTCCGCACTTTGATCAACAATAAATCCTAGCTGAGTCAGAATACGCACCATTAAATCAGGTGCAATCTCAATGCCCAACACTTCTTTTACCTTTGTAATAGGTAAAGTAATCGGCTGGCGTGCAGGGAGGTGTTCGCTATGCTCAATGCTATTGATCACTCCCGCTTGTCCACCAGTAATACTAGTAATCAACTCACAAGCGCGCGCTAATGCTAAAACAGGTAATTCAAAATCTACCCCGCGCTCAAAGCGTTGTGAGGCATCCGTGTGTAAACCATAGCGACGGGCACGAGCAGCAATCGCTAGCGGACTGAAGAACGCACTCTCTAACACGATACTAGTCGTTTTATCAGTGACGCTACTGCGTTGACCACCCATGATACCAGCCAGTGCTAATATGCCTTTATCATCAGCAATCACCAACTCATCACCACTTAGCGTGACCGTTTGCTCATTTAATAAAGTGATGCTTTCTTTGGGTACAGCTAAGCGCACATGAATATCACCCTCAATACTGTCCGCATCAAACGCGTGCAATGGTTGACCAAGTTCCATCAACACGTAGTTAGTCACATCGACTAAGAAGTTATGCGTGCGTAATCCTGATTGAATCAGCGCGTCAGTCATCCACTTTGGGGTGTCAATAGCACGATCAATGTGACTAATAGATTGCAATAAATAGCGTGGGCATTGCTCTACTGCGTCAACCACTACATTAGGAGTCGCTTTTCCGCTCTGATCTACTGTTTTTTGCGAAATATTAATTTCTGGCATCTGCATAGGTAAATCATTAATAACTGATATCTCACGTGCAATTCCACGCACACTAAAGCAGTCACCACGATTAGGTGTGATAGCAATATCAAATATTTGATTATTAAGACCCAAATACTCGCGGATATCTACTCCAATAGGAGCATCATCAGGCAGCTCAAGCAAACCATCAATAGCATCAACCAAGTCAATCTCAGAAGCGCCGCATAACATGCCATTTGATGCAATACCACGCAATTCACTGGCTTTGATCTCAAAGCCGTTGCTGTTATCTGCAGGTAATACCGCGCCAACAGTCGCCACGGGCGCTTTCATACCGACATAGACATTGGGCGCGCCGCAGACAATTTGAATGGGTTCAGATGCGCCAATATTGACCTGCGTCACCCGTAATTTATCGGCATCAGGATGTGGCTCAACGCTGATAACCTCACCAACGACCACGCCACTAAATGGACGTGCAACGCTGTAACGATCATCAATCTCTAGCCCTGCCATGGTTAGCTGATCGGCCAATTGCTCACTATTATTAGCAGGGTTTACCCATTGACGTAGCCATTGTTCGCTGATTTTCATAAATATCTCGGATCATAATGTCAAAATAAAAGGTAACGTATCGATGTTGGTGTTCGTGTTCCCACGATTTAGCCAAACTGTTTTAAGAAGCGCACGTCGTTTTGGAAGAATAAACGCAAGTCGTCAATCCCGTAGTACAGCATCGCAAAGCGCTCAATACCCATACCAAAGGCAAAGCCAGTATATTTTTCGGCATCAATACCGCAATTGGTGAGTACCTGTGGATGTACCATGCCACAACCCATTACTTCTAACCACTTGCCATTATCATCTAAGATATCCACTTCAGCAGAAGGCTCAGTGAATGGAAAGAACGAAGGACGAAAACGCACGGTAAGCTCTTTGCCAAAAAACGCTTGTAAGAACTCGCTAATCAACCCTTTAAGCTCAGCAAAAGTACTCGACTCCGAAACCATCAAGCCTTCTAGCTGATGAAACATTGGCGAATGGGTTTGATCAGAGTCATTGCGATAGACACGCCCCGGACAAATAATTCGTATTGGCGGTTCGCTTTGCTTCATAGTGCGAATCTGCACCGGACTGGTATGAGTACGTAGCAAGTAATGCGCATCAAAATAGAAAGTATCATGCATAGCGCGTGCAGGATGATGTGAGGGAATATTGAGCGCTTCAAAATTGTAATAGTCGCTCTCAACCTCAGGACCTGTCGCTACATTGAAGCCTGCCTGTACAAAGAACTGCTGCATACGTTGAGTAATCATAGTAACAGGATGCAAATGACCCTTTTGACCACCGCGAGCTGGCAAAGTGATGTCAATGCTTTCCGCTTCAAGCTTAGCATTTAAGGCGGCAACTTCTAATTGCTGCTGCTGCTCAGTTAACGCTTGCTGAATACGGCTGCGCACCTGATGTAACCAGCCACCATAAGTTTTTTTGTCTTCGCTACTCAGCTTACCCATCTGCTTAGACCAACTCGTCAATAGACTTTTTTTACCAGTAAGTTGGACACGTAATTCTTGTAGCGCGGGCACACCACTCGCTTGTGCAACAAAGCCTTCAGCAGCGCTGGCAAACTCATTCAGTTGAGCCTCATTAAGCTCATTTAATTCAGAAGACAACGTCGGTAACGACGACAAATCATTTGTAGCGGCAGGGGTAGTCATAAGACGTATCATTCCTGATTTAAGCAAAATACTGATTGTAGGGATTTGACTAAATATTGCAAATCATTTAACTCATTTATCATTAAAAATAATGAGTTAGAGTAATACTGAATAGTTAGACACGTATGAGCATCATTCACTATTGATGATGCTTATTTTACAAATAGAACCTATAAAAAAAGCCACCGACCAGCGGTAGCTCTTATTAATATCGTACTATTAATTAATATTAGACCTATCCTCTTAATGACATATTATCATTTAAGGATGGTTAATATTTATGCCAATGCTGCTTTTGCTTTTTCAACCAATACGCTGAAAGTTGCCGCATCATGCATAGCGATGTCAGCAAGTACGCGACGATCGACTGTGATATTAGCGTGTTTCATGCCATTGATAAAGCGGCTATAGCTTAAACCGTTTAAACGCGCACCAGCATTAATACGAGCAATCCAAAGACGACGGAAAGAGCGTTTCTTGTTGCGACGGTCACGATAAGCATATTGACCTGCTTTCGTTACTGCCTGTACTGCTACACGATAAACACGTGAACGGGCACCGTAATAGCCTTTTGCACGTTTTAGGATTTTTTTGTGACGACGATTCGCCTGTACACCACGTTTTACACGGGCCATAAATTACTCCAAGATTTTTTGAATACTGTTACCAGTACTATTAAGCGATACATTGTGTTTTAACATTAAGCATGTGCATAGAATGCTAAACACAATTTTCAGATTACAACGTCAAATAACTCTTAATTGAGTAGCAATGACGATAGTCGATTAGATGTATGGGCACATGCGACGAACTGCTGCTTCGTCAGACTTGTCCACCATCTTAAGACCGCGCAACTGGCGAATACGCTTAGCTGATTTCTTGGTCAAAATATGGCTTTTATTTGCTTGCTTGCGCTTGAAGCCGTTCGCTGTTTTTTTGAAACGTTTGGCAGCGCCGCTTTTAGTTTTCATATTCACTTTCATGTAGATAACCTCTTGATCTTCGTTAGAACCTGGTCGTCAGACAGTCAATATATCATTAACTATTTGCCTCGAGGTGGGAGGCGCTATTTTAACAGAACTGGCTTAGTTTTGCCAAGCAAAGTTTTGACACAAAATATATGACTACTTTCGCACATATTGGGATAATAAATATAGCCAAAAGTAAAAGTCTCCGATGCATTCATAGTCTGTTTTATAATGCTATAAATTGACCTACTTATATCTCTAACTGTGGATAGCCTTTTTAAATGACGTTATGTTCTATTAATTTCATATAAAGATAGGAATTGCTCAAAGAACGCAGATTTTTGCACATGTATTCTAAATTACGAATATAATGAATATAATAATAACTATATGCTGTTAACAAAAGCTATGCCCATTAAGGCAGCCATAATATATCGGCTTAAAAGTACACTGGTGGTATAAATCGATTATAAGATAGCAATGTAAGGGATGGTATCAATGAAACAAGAATTGACTTTTGATGATGGAATATTTATCTTTGAAACCGTAATGCGTGTACGCAACACCGAGACTGGTATCGGCCAACAATTAACCTTAGAGTCTCTTACTGCGCTATTAACTGAGGCGCAGACACGATTCTTACATTCCAAAGACATAGAAGAAATAGACACTGAGTATCGAGGCTTAATTTTCAATAGTATGCAGCTGAATATCGTCAGTCACGTATGTGCTCGTGAAGAGCTATTGTTTGAGTTAGGTATAGAAAAGGTGTTAGATGAGGGCGGTGATATGGTGATTAAAGTGAGTCGTATGTATGATGGCTCTTTAGTGGCAAAAGCTCGCAAACACTTTATCCACTACGATTATCGCTCAAATCAAACCATACCATTAAACAGTAGCGTTAAAGAGGCGTTGGATCAACAGCCATTTGTGATTCTTGATACCTAATTGATACCTAGTCGTATTATTCAACAGTATCAACTAAGCCTAGCTATCGCCTACTATTTATTAAATTAACTTTTTATAAGACAATAGACTATGACCGTACCCGCTTGGATAACTGCAATACGTTTTAATGCTGATGGACTAATACCTGCCATTGCAC